>QNDZ01000036.1 GCA_003646055.1 bacterium | reverse complement strand
GTTTATATCACGCCTCCTTGGTGGAGAGAAGAAGATTCCTCAGGAAGAGATTGATAAGTTATTAAAAAACTGGGGAATTGAGGAGTGAAGTTCATATGTGATTTTATGCTTGGAAGACTTGCAAGGTGGATGAGGCTACTTGGTTATGATACCGAATACTTCAGGGAAGACCATCCAGATAAACTCATTGTAAAAGCAAAGGCTGAGGCAAGAGTTATCCTTACCAGAAATTCAAAACTTATGGAGTTGCCTGGTGTTGTTTATATAAAGTCAGAGATAATCCATGAACAACTCAGGAAGGTGATGGAGATTTTTCCTCCAGAGGGAGAACCACTTTCAAGGTGCAGCCTTTGTAATACCCCAATACAGAGAATTGAAAAAGAGAAGGTTAAAGGACGGGTTCCAGAGTATGTATATAAAACCCAGAATGAATTTTATTACTGCCCAGAATGTGATAAGATATACTGGCAGGGAACACACATTGACCTGATGAAGGAATTCTTGAAGAGGGTGGGATGAGAAAGTCCTTTATACTCTTGTTTGCAATCATACTTTCAGGCTGTGTATCAAAGCAGGCAGTCAGGCCAGTGCCAAGAAGAGGTATGCCAGAGCCGGATGTGAGGATTCTTCTCTTAAAAAACCCACAAAGATTCACTGTTTCGTCGGATATCGGAACAAGGGTATATACCGGAGGAAAGAAGGGGATTTTTGCTGGTGAGATTGTTGTTTATACAAGACCCCTTAAGATAAAGGTTCATGGGAATATGGTTGTGAAAGATGCCAGTTTTCCCGTTGCTTTTGTTCCTGTAGGAGGTGCAGGAATATACCTTAATGGAAGACCTTACAGGGGTTACATAAAGTTGATAAAAAATGGTGGAGATATACTTGTGGTAAATTTTGTGAAGATGGAGGATTATATAAAGGGTGTTGTTCCAAGGGAGATGGGGAGACTATCTCCAGAACTGATTGAGGCATTGAAGGCACAAGCTGTGGCTGCAAGGTCATATGCATTCAACCTCCTCAACAGGGAGAAGCCATACGACCTTGTAAACACAGAGGCCCATCAGGTCTATGGAAGTTATGATGTCTCAACCCCCACCACAGACAGTGCTGTTGAACTCACAAGGGGTGAGGTTCTCATGTACAGGGGAAAGGTTGCTGACGCAAGATATTCATCCACATGTGGTGGCAGAACAGAAAACAACGAAGATGTATGGGGAGGGAAGCCTGTTCCTTATTTAAGGAGTGTTTATGATGGAAGGTTTGGTGAGCCGTTCTGCAGGTTTTCTCCCCATTATGAATGGCAGGTGATATACAACAGAGATGAATTCTTTAATGTTGTGAAGAAGAGGATAAAGCAGATGTTCGGGAAGGATGTAAACAGGGTGAAGTATATAAAGGTCTCTGGAAGGACGAGGTCAGGCAGGGTGAAAAAGGTTGAGATAGGAACTGATAGAGGTAAGTTCACCATTGAAAAGGACAGGATTCGTTCACTCTTCCAGTACAATGGAAGGTCACTCAAGTCCATTCTTTTTACCATCAGGCAGAAGGGCAATCTTATCATCATTGATGGAAAGGGATATGGGCATGGGGTTGGGATGTGCCAGTATGGTGCCATTGGAATGGCAAGGCTTGGTTATAATTACAAACAGATTTTGAGGCACTATTATAGAGGAACCAGAATTGTCAGGTTATGGTGAAGATAGGGTGTTGTGGTTTCCCTGTTGCGAGAATCAGATATTATAGTGAATTTAAGGTTGTTGAGGTTCAGAAGACCTTTTACAATCCACCTGAAAAGAATACCCTTGAAAGATGGAGAAGGGAAGCACCACCAGATTTTGAATTTGTAATAAAGGCATGGCAACTCATCACACACCCTGAAACCTCTCCTACATACAGGAAGGCAAAGGTAAATTGCCATGATTGTGGATTCTTCAGGGATTCTGAGTGTGTTAATAAAGGGATGGAGAAAACCCTTGAGTGTGCTGAACTGCTTGGCGCAAGGGTAATCATTTTCCAGACCCCTGCCTCTTTCAGAGAATCAGAGGAGAGCATTAAGTCAATCATTAACTTTTTCAGAAGGTTCAGAACAGACCAATTCATCTTTGGGTGGGAACACAGGGGAACATGGAGCAGGGATGCACTGAAGTATATTTATTCAGAGACAGGTTTATTTGAAATTGTTGACCCGTTCAAGACGGAACCACTCAAGACAGATTTTATATACTTCAGACTGCATGGAATAGGTGGATACAGGTATAGATACACGGATGAAGACCTTTTGAAGTTAAAGGAATATAGTGAATGTGAAGGATACATCATGTTCAACAATACGAATATGTTTGAAGATGCAAAGAGATTCAGGGAAGTGGTATCCAATTAGTGGTTTGAGATTGCTCTCATCAGATAGTCTGGGTGTAAGAAGTTTCAGTATATTTGTTGATACAGGAGAGGAGAAGATAATCATTGACCCGGGGCTTGACATTGCACCACTCAGGTTTGACCTGCCACCCCATCCTCGTGAGATAGAAAGGTTTTATGAGTTGAAGAGCAGAATAATACAATACCTTGAGATGGCTGATGTTGTCATAATCTCTCATTTCCACCATGACCATTTTAGTAAAGAATTTGTACCAATGTATATGGGGAAAAGATTAATAATGAAGGATCCACAAAGGAATATAAATTTTATGCAGAAGAAGAGGGCAAGGGAAATAACAGATGTGATAAAGGATTACAAGATTGCAGATGGAAGGGAGTTCAGATTGAAAGGCGCAGGTGTTAAGTTTTCAAGACCTCTCCCCCATGGAACAACACCTGCGGTTGTTTTAAGCACATTTATTGAAACAAACAGGTTTAAACTTCTCCACACATCGGACATTTCAGGCCCTGTTGAAGAGGAGGCATTGGGATTCATACTTGAGACGAAACCAGATATACTGATACTTGATGGACCTGCACTGTACATAAACAAAAAGCATAGAGATACATTCCTGAAAAATATGGATATAATATTTGAGAAATTGCCCGATGTAAAACTGGTGATAGACCATCATACAACAAGAGACCCCGGGTGGAGGAATGACCTTGAGTACATATCTGAAAATACAATCACCTTTGCTGGATATAACGGTCTTGAAGACCAGCCTCTGGAAGGAATGAGAAAAATCCTGTGGGAATCCTGCTGATAAAAAATAAAACTTTCCGTCTTGACAAAAAAACACTTTTTCTTATTATGTGAAAGTTAAAACTTTCACAAGGAAAATGGAATGAAGGATTTAATACCAGAGGCAACTGTCAGACGATTATCCCACTATCTCAGATGTATTGAGATGATGGAGAAGTGTTGTTATGGCGAGAATCTCCAGTCAAAGGACCTTGCCAGGATGTGCTCCATCTCAGATTCTGTTGTTCGTCGAGACCTTTCATACTTTGGTACATTTGGAATTAAGGGGGTCGGGTATGACCTGAAGAGGTTGAAGGATTCCATAAAAAGGATACTCGGACTTACAGAAAAAAAGAAGGTTGTGGTTGTTGGGGTAGGAAACATTGGAAGGGCACTTATTGGATACCTTTCAAGGGTTGATGGGTTTGAAGTTGTTGCTGCCTTTGACAATGATCCGCAAAAGATAGGGAAGAAAATAGGGAAGATAAAAATAGAGGATGCAGTAAACATTACACCAATCACGGCAAATCTGAATGCAGAGATTGCCGTGGTTGCAGTCCCCAGTGACGAAGCACAAAAGGTTGTCAACAGACTGGTTAAAGGCAGGGTTAAAGGAATCCTGAATTTTGCACTTGTCCCATTGAAGGTGCCTGATGATGTTACTGTTAGATACATTGAACTCCTTACAGAATTGGAAGTGCTCACATACAACATAAAGAAAAGGAGGAAGTCTTGAAGGCCATATCAAGGTTTATATTCCTTGTGCTTGTTTTTCTTCTTGTCTGGACTGTGTGGACAGGAACCCTGAGACTGGATGAACTCCTCACAGGTGTTTTTCTCTCCATGGTTATCTCTGCCTTCACCTTCAAATTTTTCCCTGGTGCTGGTCTGCACCTGATAACACCAAAGAGGATTGGTTATCTGCTTGTTTACATACCTGTTTTTCTCTGGGAAATGGTGAAGGCGAATATAGATGTTGCAAGAAGGGTTCTTATGCCATCCCTCCCTATAAGGCCTGGTATTGTTAAGGTGAAAACAAATCTGAAGACAGAGATTGGTAAACTCCTTCTCTCCAATTCAATAACCCTCACACCTGGCACATTCACAGTGGATGTGAAAGGCAATCACCTTTACATTCACTGGATTGAGGTAGAAAGTATGGAGGAGAAGGAGGCAACAAAGTTAATACCCTGGAGGTTTGAGAGATGGCTCAAGGAATTCATCCAATAATCTGGTTTGTTGTTCTCGGTTTTGTTTTAATAGGAATAATTCTCACATTTATAAGGTTTTTGTTTGCAAGGAACTTTGCTGAAAGGATGGTTGCTGTTGATGGTGGAACGACCATAACCGTTGGATTAATCGCAATCCTCTCCCTGATCTTTGGCAGAGGTATTTATCTTGATGTGGCACTTATGTACGGGGTTCTGGCATTCGTTGCAGTTGTTGTTATTGCCAGATACATTGAAGGAGGATTTTGATGGTTGTGATAGGATTGATATTTGTATTCACAGGTGCAATTTTCCTTTTTCTCGGTGCACTTGGTATATTCAGAATGCCTGATGTTTACAATAAACTCCAGGCGGGAACAAAGGCTACAACCCTTGGCTCATTCAGCCTGCTTATTGGACTTGGGTTTATCCATCCTCAATGGTTTCTCAAATATATGGTGATAGCAATCTTTCTCTTACTCACCAACCCCATATCCGCTCATGCAATAGGAAGGGCTGCACACAGGGCAGGAGTTGAAATGTGTGATGAAACCTGTGTTGACCAGTACAAGGAGGATAAAAAATGATTTCCAGTTTGATACTCCTGATAACCGCCATACTGGGTCTCTTCATGATATTTGTATCCTTCTTCATATTTTTCACAAAGGACCTTCTTCAGGCAATACTTGGGCTCACACTCATAGGGCTTGTTGCAAGTGTTTATTACCTTGTTTTACAGGCTCCAGATGTTGCAATAACAGAGGCATCCATAGGTGCTGGTCTCACAACAGCAATCTTTATCTATACAATCAGGAGAACAGGGAGGATGTCAAAATGAAAAAGATATTCGGACTGATAATCATTGTACTTTTTGCATATGTTTTCCTTTCCTTCCTCCTTGTTGTTCCCTTTGGTAGAAAACCCGGACATGTGGCAAATTACTACCTTGACACAGAACCTGAAAAACTTGGTGGTAAGAATGTGGTTACATCTGTGGTTCTAATTTATAGAGGGCTTGACACCCTTGGAGAGGTAACTGTCCTTTTCCTTGCAGCCCTCGGGGTTTCTGCACTCCTTACAGGGATGAAGAGGGATAGAAAGAAAATCAGAAAACCATCACTCATTGTAAGTGCAGGAACAAGGTATCTTTTCCCCATGATTGTCCTCTTTGGCTCGTATATATTTGTTCATGGACACCTGACACCTGGTGGTGGTTTCCCTGGTGGTGTTGTGATTGCAACCGCATTTCTCCTTGGATATGTTGCACTTGAAGGGATTGGGGAAAATATAAAAATGTTCCACATAACAGAGGGAACTGCGGGTCTTCTTTATGTGATAACAGGAATACTTGGTATTGCACTTGCTGGTACCTTCCTTGAAAATTTTCTCCCACTGGGAAGGTTCGGGAGTGTTTTCAGTGCAGGCATAATGCCTGTTCTCTATGTATTCATCGGGCTCAAGGTTGGTACTGAAATGGCTGGCCTCCTTCACAGCATGAAGGGAGGTGAACATGGTTAATGGGATTGTGTTTTACGGTATTCCAGGTCTTCTTGCAATAATGGGACTAGTAATACTACTTCAAAGGGAGAACCTGATAAAGATGTTGATTGGTCTTTCAGTAATGGAAACAGGTGTTAATCTTTTTATTGTTGGAACAAATGATGTTCTGAAAGGGACTGCACCCATCATAGAAGAAGGTTTCAGGATTTACTGTGATCCCATTCCACAGGCACTTGTTCTGACTGCGATTGTCATAGGTGTTGCCACAACTGCACTTGGTCTTGCACTGGTGATAAGGATATACGAGAAGAAGGGTGGAATCAGTATAAAAGACATAAAGGAGATGAAATGGTAAGTCCAACATTATTACTCGCTTCTCTTCTTAGCTTTGCCTTCCTCTCAGGTTTGATTGGTATAAGATTCAAGAGGGGAGTTGCTTACATTCTTCCCATTGTTTTTGCAGTTACACTCGGGCTTCTCATATACATGTCCAGGGGTGTTCTTGATGGTGGATTTCTTCAGGGGTTTACAGGTGGAGAGAGACCACCATATTCAATCAACCTTGTGCTTACCCCATTCTCCCTGTTAATCCTTTTTCTTGTACATACACTTTCTTTTCTTCTTTCAATACATCTTCTCATAAGGGGTGTTCCAGAACCTGCCACAAAGTTTGTTCCCCTGTTCATCCTTAATATACTGGGTGTTTCAAGCATAATCCTCACAGGAGACCTTTTCAATCTGTTTGTGTTCCTTGAAATCCTTAGCATATCCTCTGTATCACTCATTGGATTTATGAGGGATGGAAAGGGGCTTGAGGGAGGATTGAAGTACCTTATTGTTGGTGGTGTAGGGTCTTCTCTCTATCTTCTTGCCGTAATCATTCTTTACAAGTACACAGGAACCCTGAACATGGCTGATGTGGGGATGAGGATTGGGGAGGTTCCAGAAGGTATGAGGCGGTTTGTGATGCTCCTGATAATAGCAGGGCTTGGGGTTGAGGCTGAGATTTTTCCATTCAACATGTGGGTTCCTGATGCATATCAGGGTGCAGATACAAGGGTGACAACCCTTCTCGCCTCAATCACATCAAAGGCAGGGATGTTTGGTCTTGTTCGTGTTCTCTTCACAGTACTTGGTGCAGGGATGAATATACTTCTATATCTTGGTGTTATCACATTTGTTATATCTGAATTGATGGCACTCAAAACAAAGAATATTAAAAGGGTACTTGCATATTCCTCAATGGGGCAGGCTGGACTTGCAATGATTGCCTTTGGTATCAATACCGCTGCCTCCATTGCAGCTGGCATGCTTCTTATGATCAACCATGCAGTGTCCAAGTTTGTTATGTTCGGGAGTATAGAGGTTCTTACAGATAGGTTCGGGCTTGATGATATAAAAGGGATCGGTCTTAAATCCCCTGTTCCAGCATGGTCTTTTCTCCTTGCGACCCTCTCTTTACTTGGTTTCCCATTCTTCATTGGTTTCTGGGTGAAACTAAACCTGATTTTCTCTCTGAAACCATACCTGCTTGTTCCAGTCCTTCTGATATTTGCTGTGGAAATAGCCTATTATACAAGGATTCTATGGACAATGTTCTCAGGAGAAGCAAAAATGGGGAAAACCCTTGCTGGTTCATCTGCTGTTCTATTGATAGGTGTGGTTATCGTTATTGCACTTGCCTTTGTTTATCCCTACATACTCAACCTTTCAGTTAAAGGAACATCAGAACTCCTCTTCAGGGGGTTGTATATATACCGTGTGCTTGGAGGTGGATTATGATGGTGAACCAGGGCTCAATACTCATATTCACAACATTTATCCTTGCAGGGCTTCTGACATATTTCCTTGCAAGGGTTTCCAAAATGAGCGGAAGGATTGGTGGTGCTTTAACAGGGCTCTTTTCTATAATCTTTGTTTATCTCTTTTTCCATATTTACTCACTTCCAGGTGTCCAGAACCTCATGTTTCTTCTTATTGGGCTTGTGTATGTTTCATCACTTTTTCTCCTTGTTTCAAAGGAAACCCCACCAATTCAGTACCTTCTCTTCTCAGGTGCTGCAGGGTCTACATTCGCATTCATCAATGGACTTGATTTTATAACCGCCTTTATTTTCCTTGAATTGAGCACAGTTTTTGTGTTCCTGTCAATAGTATCAGGGGATAGAAAAAAAGGTGGTTTTCTCTATCTTCTTTTCAATGGAACAGGTGGACTCCTGTTCCTCTATCTTCTCTACTTTATCTATATGAAGACAGGAAGGTTTGATTATTCTGCAATAGCATTTCTGAAACCCGATGAAAAGATACTTGCCCTGACAATTGGCTTTCTCACCTTTGCAATAAAGATGGGAACAATGCCATTCCATATATGGCAGCCATATGCATACAGGGATGCGGATAACGGGATTACTGTATTCCTTTCAGGCGCAATTTCAAAGATTGGTGTTTTTGGTGCATTCCTTATGGTCTTTCTACAGGGAAGTTCATTCAGGATAAGTGGTAATGTATATGCCTATCTTGGTGTTATAACCGCTGTTCTTGCTGGATTGTATGCACTCCTCCAGGAGGATGCAAAGAGGCTTCTTGCATACTCAAGCCTTTCACAACTTGGATATGTTGTGATTGGACTGGGGCTTGCAAATAGTCTTTCTATAAGTGGAGCCATCCTCCATGCAGTTTCGCATGGTATATTTGAATCCCTCCTGTTCCTGGTTGTTGGTGCTGTTTACATAAGAACAAAGACCACAGACCTTAATAAACTCGGGGGGCTCATAACATATATGCCAATCAGTTTTATTGCACTTTTGTTTGGTATTATTGCCACCTCCGGTATTCCACCAACAATAGGATTCCCATCCAAGTGGATGCTCTACCATGCACTTGTGATAAATGGTGACCCTGTGCTTCTGTCCCTCACATTCCTTGCATCAATCCTTGCCTTCCTGTACTCCTTCAGGCTTGTCTATTCAATATTCCTTGGTCCATATACATTGAAGGAAAAGGTGGGAGAGGCACCTTTTCCTGCTCTTGCTGGTATGGTGTTCTTTCTCCTTCCTCTTCTCATTCTTGGATTGTTTCCAGGACTGGTTCTGAAGTTTATAGAACTCCCCGTGGTGAGGTTTGGGCTTCCTGATTTCAGTTTCACACCTGCAACGCTGAAGACTCCACTTGCAACTGTTAACTTCCTCACCGTTGGGGTGGTGTTTATAGCATGGTTTGTTGTTGCAATCCTTGTTTATGCCTTTGCAGGAAGGTCCAGATGGCTTCCTGTGAAGAATAACTACACTGCTGCAGAGGCCATTGAGGACGAAAGAATACTTCACTATACTGGGGACTTTTACAGGTTTATCAGAAGGGATATGAACTTCCTTTTGAGGCATTCAATCCAGAGGTTTTACAGAAGGCTATTCAACCTTTTTGGAGTGATAGGTGATGGTATATCACGGATATATACGGGGGATGTGAGAACCTATGTTTACTTTATTCTGCTCTTCATACTGATTGTTCTCTTCAAAATAAAAGGAGGGTTCCCATGTTTGTGGTGAAGGCAATATTAACAGCCATACTCGTTATAATCCTTGGACTCCTGTACGGAGGTATTGCGCGCAAGGTTACAGCCAGGGTACACAGGAGGTACGGACCTCCATTCTACCAGAACTTCATTGATGTGCTAAAACTCTTTTCAAAGAGACTTCCAACTTCTCATGGTGTAATGTTTGAACTTGGACCTGTTATGGCCTTTGGTGGAATGCTCGTATCCCTGATGTTTCTTCCCGTGGGAAGAGGGAATCCGCTTTTCACATTTGAAGGAGACCTTTTTGTTCTTCTATACCTTATTGTTGTTGCCCCACTGGGTTTGGCACTTGGTGCTGGTCAGGCATCCAACCCGAATGCAACAATAGGTATTGCAAGGGGGCTTACCCTCATGATAGGATATGAGTTTGTTTTCTTTGTCTCTGTATTGCCCATAATAAAGGACATGCACACGGTTAATCTTTTCAGGATTGCAATGGCTCAATCAGGCTCCCTCTCCAGTTTGAATGCAGTAAGGTATCCATTCTCCTTTGCAGCAGCACTGATTTCAATGCATGCCATGCTCGGGGAGAAACCATTTGACCAGACTGTTGCTCCACATGAGATAGCATCAGGCCCAATGGTTGAGTATGGTGGTAAGTTTCTTGGATTGCTTCAATTGTACCATGCCATTGCAATAATCGTTGAGACAGGCCTCGTTGTAACCTTCTTCCTTGGTGGCTTCAGTATGCCTGTTTTCTTTCTCCTTACCTTTGTGCTGTTTATAATGGCTGTGATTGTTAATACGGTGATGCCCAGATTCAGAATCTTTCAGGCGGTTCAGTTCTTCTTCCTTCTACCCCTTGTTCTGGCAGTAATAAACATAATAATAAATGCGGGGTGATGTATGGCAATAAAACAATGGGCACAGGGAAGGTCATTATGGCTCATGCACTTCTGCACAGGTTGTGGTGCTGTTGAACTTCCTCCCACAATGACATCAAGGTTTGACATGGAGAGGTTCGGGATTGCACCCATGGCCACACCAAGGCAGGCAGATGTTCTCCTTGTAACCGGTTATCTCACAGTGAAGACACTCAAGAGGGTTATAAGGAGTTACGAGCAGATGATAGACCCCAAGTATGTGATAGGGTTTGGTTCCTGCACTGTGAACGGTGGAATGTATTATGATTCATACAACGTGATAAACCATCTTGACCTGTACATCCCTGTGGATGTTTATGTTGCTGGTTGTATGCCAAGGCCTGAAGCCATCATTGATGCCTTCCTGAAACTCAGGCAGATGATTGTAAACGGTGAGGCAGATGGATGGAAAAAATACAGGGAAAACCTTGAGTGGTACAGGAAGAATCAGAGAAAAATCCTTGATGTGGATAAATGGGGGTTGCTATGATCTTGGAAAGCATAGGGAAGAGATTTGGTGATAAGGTGAAGGTGAAGGAAAGAAGGGATGGTAAGTTTGATATATATGTAAATCCGGATATGGTCTTACCTTTAATATCCTTTCTCAAGACCTCTAAATTTGACCATCTAACCTTTATTACCTGTGTTGACTGGATAAAGGAAAAGGAATTTGAACTTGTGTACAACCTGTTTTCATACGAAATCCGTAAAGAGGTTTTTGTAAAGGTAAGAGTAAGCAGGGAGAAACCCGAAGTAGAATCAATCGTTCCTGTTTATGAGATTGCAGAAACATACGAGAGGGAAATCCATGAGATGTTTGGTGTTTACTTTGCAGGGAATGATAACCTGACCCCCATCTTCCTTGAGGACTGGAAAGGGCCTCCTCCAATGAGAAAAGATTTTAACGCTCTTGAATACTCAAATGAAAAATACGAGGTGAAAAATGGGTGAAGAAAGATACTTTGAATATTTTATAGGTCCACAGCACCCAGGTGTAACAGGCAACATGTCATACCACTTCTGGGCAATAGGTGATGAGATAACAAGGGCAGAGGCAAACCTTGGATACCTTCACAGGGGATTTGAGAAGTTGATGGAAAGGAGATTATGGTATCAGAATGTTCCTATGGTTCCAAGAATATGTGTTCCTGAACCGGATGTTAATGAGGTTCTCTATGCAATGGCAGTGGAGAAACTGCTTGGCTGGGAGATACCAGAAAGGGCTGTTTACATAAGGATGCTCGTCCTTGAACTTGCAAGGCTTTCAGCATTCCTCTTCTACTTTGGTGGGGTTGGTGGAACCCTTGGTGTTTACACAATACCCAACTGGACAATATCAGACAGGGATTTTATCCTTGACCTCTTTGAAGAGTTAACAGGTGGCAGGGTTTACCATATATATTCAGAGCCAGGTGGTGTGAGAAGGGATATGCCAGAGGGTTTTGGAGAGAAGGTTCTGGAGACCATGGATTATCTTGAAAAGAGACTTGGGGATTATGACCGACTCCTCTTTGATAATGCTGTTTTCAGAAAGAGAACCATGGGTGTTGGTGTAATCTCAAAGGAGGATGCAATCAG
>QNDZ01000035.1 GCA_003646055.1 bacterium | reverse complement strand
TAAGTTCTTATTTTTGAAGGATGATAAATACCATCTGTTATTCTTTCATAAAGGATCGCAACTTTTATTTGAGAAAGATTTTGTTTTTTTTCTATAAGTTTAATCTCCAAAATCTCAACCGGTTCTCCCCACATCTGAATTGTGGCAACCCTTTGGGGTTTTGCTTTAAACAAAACGCTTAATCCATCCTTTTTAAACTCCTCTGATAAGTTTACAGGCAGATAATTCTTCCCTTTTTCTGTGATAATTCCGTAAAATCCGCCCTCTATAGAAATGTATTTTATGGTTCCTGTTGCAAAAAATATTTCTTTTCCCTTTTGGAAATATTTCTCGCCAATCAAGCCAGACGCCAAAACTAAAATCACAATAGTACGTGTAAAGATTCTGTTTTTCATCTTCATAATTCATTACCTCCTTCTTTGATAAGATTTCTCAAAACAGGCTCGCAATTTAGGTGAAGGTGGTTATATCAGTACATAGTGCAGATGTAATTCTTCTGGATAAGCTAACAGAATCTCTTGATTTTATTAACATTGTCGCCTCTCACTTCCTTTTATGGCTATGCCCCAATCACGGTTTAAATTCAACAGCATTCGGTTTAATAATACTACTCCACCTTAGAGGTGTCAAGACTTCCATTCTACCCTGCCTATGGGTTGAATAGAATATCCTCAGGACAGTTTAATATAACTTATTCATCTCCGAACTGTTCGTATATCTTCCCTCTGGACGATTTTTATCTCATTCACTTTTCTGAAGTTTTCACATTCCCCTGCCATACTTAATTTTAACTCCTCTTTAATTCCACCAAAGTTTATCATGGTTTAACATAGCATTAAAAAATACCATAAACAAGAAACAATGTCAAGTTCATTCTTGACTATTAATAAAACAGGTATGTCAACCAAAAATATCTTCAACTTGACTTTTTCTATCCCCATAATAAATTAAGAAAAAGGAGGAGCAAATGATTAAGAAGGAGATGGAGGAAGAATTGAACAGGCAAATCAATGAAGAACTCTTTTCCGCTTATCTTTATCTATCCATGCATGCATACTTTGAATCCATAGGCTTAAAGGGTTTTGCCAACTGGATGATGGTTCAGTACAAGGAAGAGGTTGACCATGCCATGAAGATTATCAGATACATGCACTCTCAGGGTGCAAGGGTGAAACTGTATGAGTTAAAGGAACCACAGCATGAATGGAACTCCCCACTTGATGCATTTGAGGCCACATTGAAACATGAGCAACACATAACAGAGCGCATAAATGGGCTTGTTGACCTTGCAGAAAAATTGAAGGACAGGGCAACATACAACTTCCTCCAGTGGTACGTGAATGAGCAGGTTGAGGAGGAGGAGAATGACAGGGAGATTATTGATAAGTTGAAACTCATAGGGGATAACACAAACGGTTTGTTTATGCTTGATAAGGAACTTGCTGCAAGAAAATATACACCACTTGTTCAGGAAGAAAATTAAAAAAGGAGGATTACATGACCGCAAAACTGCAAATCTGGAAGTGTGAGGTGTGCGGTAACATAGTTGAGGTAATCCATGAAGGTATGGATTCCCTTGTTTGCTGTGGACAGCCCATGGTTCTTCTTGAGGAGAAAACCGCTGATTCATCCGTTGAGAAACACGTCCCATTTATCCAGAAGACAGATGATGGATATATTGTTAAGGTTGGTGAGAACACTGCCCACCCAATGGAGGAGAACCATTATATTGAGTGGATTGAACTTGTGGTTGATGGTGTGGTCCACAGAAAGTTCCTGAAACCCGGGGACAGCCCTGAGACAAAATTTGTTGTTCCCCATGGAAGCAGTGTGGTTGCAAGGGAACACTGTAATGTTCACGGACTCTGGAAGAAAGAAGGGCTCTCTTAAGAAAATCATCATACCAGGGCTCAGAAGCGAAATAGACGCACCTGGCCTTCTGGAGCATAGAAGAGTTTATGGTTGAGGAAGGGAAAAAGGCAAAGGCATTCTGTCTTGAGGGAGTTGACCCTGAGGGTAACAATGGAAAATTCTGTCTCAATAACTCCTGAATAGAGAGAGTAACATCATTTTAAAATCTTATCTTCTGAAAGAAGGTATTCATGGCATACGGTGCATATGGAGAAAAAAGGATGTATGGGAAAACAACAATGGGTGTGATAAGGTCAACATTCCTGATAGCACCGGATGGTAAGGTTGTTAAGGTCTGGAGAAAGGTGAAGGTTAAGGGACACATTGAAGAGGTTATAAGAACCTTAAAATCATTGTAAAAACCTTTATTTTTTATTTCTGGTGATATTCAATTCTTTGATAAGTCTTGAGAGATAGGTGGGCTGGATACCAAGTATCTGGCTCGCCTTTCTCTGGTTCCAGCCCGCTTCTTCAAGTATCTTCTTGATGTAATACCTTTTGAACTCCCTGACTGCCTCTGTGAGTTTCTTTGAACCAATCACAGGCATGTCTTTAACCCTTGATGGTAGTATAATGTGCTCTGGTAAAATGGTATCCCCTTCTGCAAGCACAACCGCCCTTTCAATGGTGTTCTGGAGTTCCCTGACATTACCAGGCCAGGAGTAACCCCTGAAAAGTTCAATCACCTCCTGTGATATATACTTCACTGGCTTTTTTGTCTCCCTTGCAAAGAGGCCAAGAAAATACTCTGCAAGGATGGGGATATCCTCCTTCCTCTCTCTCAATGGAGGCACAAATATTGGAAACACATTCAACCTGAAGAAGAAATCCTCCCTGAACTTTCCCTCTTCTATCTTTCTTTCAAGGTTCTGATTTGTTGCTGAAATCACCCTCACATCCACAGATATGGGTTCTGATGAACCAAGTTTCTCAATCACCTTGTCCTGTAAAACCCTGAGAAGTTTCACCTGTATCTCTGTTGGAATCTCAGAGACCTCATCAAGGAAGATTGTACCCTGGTCTGCAATCTCAAATCTTCCCTTCCTCTCAGATATGGCACCTGTGAAAGCACCCTTTGTATGACCAAAGAGTTCCGCCTCAAGCAATGTTGAGGGAAAGGCAGAACAATTAACTGGTATAAAGGGCTCGTTCCTCCTCCTGCTCTTCCTGTGTATGTATCGTGCAACAAGTTCCTTCCCTGTTCCATTCTCACCTGTTATCAGCACAGTCGTGTCTGTTGGTGCAACCCTGTCTGCAAGTTCAAGAACCTTCTTCATTGCCTCACTTCTGGCAATCAGGGTATATCTGGAATCAATCTCACTCCTTAATACCTCTTCCCTCTCAACTATCCTGTGAAAGCGCTTTGAATCAACAATGATTCTGGTTGCTATACCAGCAAATATCTCAAGGAGTCTCAAATCATCCTTTGTGTATGGAACCTTTGTCCTCCTGTTGAGAATCTCAATCACACCAAAGACCCTGTCTCCCATCTTCAATGGAACACACAGGATAGACTTTGTTGTGAAACCTGTTTCATTATCAATCCCTTTATAAAATTGTGGTTCCTTTTCAGTGTCATTCACAATCCTGGGTTTTCCTTCCCTTGCAACCCAGCCCGCAATACCCTCTCCAAATGGAACAGTAAGCCCCTTCAGTTTTTCTGATGCCTCTCCCCTTGCGCTTGCAAAGAACAACTTTCTTCTTTTCTCATCCACAAGGAGGATTGAACTTGCCTCTGCATCCATCAATTTCTCTGCACTTTCAAGGAGATAATTCAGCATCTCCTCAGGGTCTTTTGTTGTGGAGAGATGACCACCCAGTTTCAGGAGTATATCCAGTTCCTTTTTCCCGATCTTTTCCATAGCTCTATTATCAGAAGAAATTACATTATTGTCAACATGAAACATGTGTTATACAGGTAACCCTTTCTCTTTCATAACATAAAGGGATAAAATGTCATAATGTCAAGGTCCGGGCTGGATTTTTACTTAATCAGACAAACCTTCCTCGTTGTTTTGTATTTTCCCGCTGCAAGTCTGCAAAAGTAAACTCCAGAAGGAACCTCTTTATTATAATCATCCTTTCTAACCCATATCACTGAATAGAGACCATTTCTATATTCATCATAAACAAGTTTTCTTACCAAAGTGCCAGATAAATTATATATCTTTAGGTATACTCTACCACCACCATCTGACGGCAACTGATATTTTATCCTCGTGCTATTTACAAACGGATTGGGGTATATCATTGAAATAGAAAATCTAAGAGGCATATCACCTGATGTATCAATACCAGAAGGACTGACTGTAAACTTAAACGGCTGACTCTGATACCCTGAATGATTACCCGCACTATCCACCGCCTCCACATGCCAGTAATATATCCCTTCTGGCATTGCATCCACCACAGTAAATACTGTATCTGATACTCCAGATGTATCTATTATCGTATAATTAAACCCTGAATCAACCGCACACTGCAATGTATATGTAACAGGTGTTGATTTACTCTCTTCATTTTTTGTCACCGTTCCCCAGATAAATGTCGGCGTGTTTGTCGTTATGACGGTATCATTTGCAGGACTTATTAAAATAGGTATAAACGGTGATGTCGCATCCACCTCAAAACGCCAGGATACAACCGCCTCATTACCCAAACCGTCAGACACCGATAATACCATATCGTAGGTTGTGTCAGCAAGTGGAGTGGACGGCGACGCAGTTATCATTGAATCCGTAATAACTGCATAATCAACCGTATCACCGTTCATCGTAAGCACAATACTCGCAGTATCTATACCTGAAACTGCATCATAATAATGTGCACTTATTCCCGGCTGACTCTCCGCTATAACAGTATCCGCAGGTGGATACAGGTTATATATGACAGGCGGTGCGGTATCAGGTAATGTCATAACAAGAAAATTATATGATGCAATTGAACCCGTAAAGTTCTCGGTCATATTTATTGTGGCCGATGTCATATCAAGCGCAACCACATAGAGCGTATGAAAACCTGTGGTCAATGAATCCACAGCCTGAGCCTGCCAGACAACGCAGGTATCTGATGCATATGTAATGTTTGCCTCATTCCAGGGTCCCCGGGTATCATCAATCCTGTACAATACATTCATTATCTTTGTGTTGCAAGGCCCCCTCTGGTTTACCGCGAAGCCGTTGAACTGAGGAAAATGATTTGTTGTCGTATCATCGGCAAATGGTGTAATGAAAGAAGAGAGTGGAGATTGATATGGTTTAACCTCTTCAATCACCGTAACCGTGTTGCTGCCATTATTTGCCACATAAACCTTATTGGTCCGGGGGTTAACACAAATTGCATAGGGAACAGTTCCCACTCCAACCGTGGTAGTCGCATTCGTTGCACCATCAATCACCGTAACATTGTCACTACTCTGATTTATCACATATACCTTATTGCTCCTGGGATTAACACAGATTGCATAAGGAACAGTTCCCACTGCAACCGTGGTCGTGTCATTCGTCTCACCATCTATCACCGTAACATTGTCGCTACCACTATTTGCCACATAAACCTTATCAGTATTCGGATTCACACAAATCGCACAGGGATTGGTTCCCACACCTATTGTGGTCGTATCATTCGTCTCACCATCTATCACCGTAACATTGTCGCTACCACTATTTGCCACATAAACCTTATCAGTATTCGGATTCACACAGATTCCATAAGGCCAATCACCCACCGCAACCGTGGTCGTATCATTCGTTTCACCATCAATCACCGTAACACAGCCAATGCTATCTGCCACATAAACCTTATTGGTCCGGGGATTCACACAGATTGCATCAGGCTTATCTCCTGCGGGAACCGTGGTCGTCGCATTCGTCGCTCCATCAATAACCGTCACATCACCGCTCCCATGATTTGCCACATAGACCTTATTGGTCCGGGTATTTACAGCGATTGCCCATGGGTCTATTCCTACAGGAACCGTGGTTGTATCATTCGTTGCACCATCAATCACCGTAACCGTGTTGCTACCACGATTTGCCACATAAACCTTATTGGTCCGGGTATCTACAGCGATTGCCTGAGGATTATTACCCACACCAATCGAGGTCGTCACCCAGTCGGCATAGAGACCAGGAACAATGAAGGATAAAAATACAACACTGAACATCCTCCACGGATATTCTTTAAAGTTACTCATAAGTCCTCCTTTCATAGTTTCATGGAAAAGAGGTTTCACACAAGTCCACCCCTTCTCCACCTTTACACTTTGAGGGGCATTATATTTAATCTGATGCTTTTTCTGTGATGAATTCTTCTGGTGTAATACCTTGGTTGGACAATTTTCTATTTTATTTTAAATTTTCATTTCACTGTGTCAAGATATTTTTTTTCTGCATTACAAAAAGTTTCAAAATATCTGAACATTCAGTAAACCCCATCTTGACAAATTTATAAATGGGTTTAGTATTCTGTCATGGAACTATTAAAGGAAATATCCAGACAAGGCGCAAAGGGGTTCAGGCTTCCACCCCTTGATGTTGAAGAGGTGGATATAAAGAATTTTTTCCCTGAAAAATTCCTGAGGGATAACCCTCCTCCGCTTCCTGAAGTGAGTGAACCCGAGGTGGTAAGGCACTTTGTAAACCTCTCATCCCTCAACTACCATGTTGACAGGGGATTCTACCCTCTTGGTTCATGCACCATGAAATACAATCCAAGGATAAATGAAGAAATGGCCTCCCTTGAGGGATTCACAAATCTCCATCCACTCCAGCCAGATGATACGGTTCAGGGTGCACTTGAACTGATTTACAATCTTCAGGATTACCTTGGTAAATTAACAGGGTTTAAACATGTTTCACTCCACCCTGCTGCTGGAGCACATGGGGAATTGCTTGGTCTGCTCCTCATAAGGGCTTACCATAATAAGCATGGGAATCATCACAAAAAGAAGATTCTTATCCCTGATTCTGCTCATGGAACAAACCCTGCATCCTCCACCAGGGCTGGTTTTGTAAGCGTGAAGGTCACCTCTGGAGAGAAGGGTATTCTCACCCCTGACATTCTTGAAAAATATCTTGATGATGAGGTTGCCGGTCTCATGCTCACAAATCCAAATACCCTTGGTCTCTTTGAACCATACATTGTTGAAATGGCTGAGATGCTCCATGAAAAGGATGCTCTGCTCTATATGGATGGTGCAAATCTCAATGCCCTCATGGGATACTTCTATCCCGGGAAGGCAGGGGTTGATATTCTGCACTACAATCTCCATAAGACCTTTTCAACACCCCATGGTGGTGGAGGACCGGGTGGAGGTGGTGTTGGTGTGAGTGACAGGGTTGAACCATTCCTGCCTGTGCCAAGGATAGAAAGGGGAGAAAATGGATTTTACCTTGATTACAACAGACCCGATTCCATTGGTAAAATCATATCCTTTTATGGACACTTCAATGTTATGATAAAGGCACTAACTTACATACTTGAAAATGGCCCTGATGGGCTGAAAAAGGTTACAGAGACCGCTGTTATCAATGCCAACTATTTAATGACGCAACTGAAGGACACATACAACCTTCCCTATGATACCATATGCATGCACGAGTTTGTTCTTTCAGGGAACACATTCAAAAAGTATGGGGTGAGAACACTTGACATTGCCAAAAGAATCCTCGACCACAACATGCATGCACCAACCATATACTTCCCCCTGATTGTTCCAGAGGCATTGATGATAGAACCAACAGAAACGGAGCCCAGATGGGTTCTTGATAGATTTATCAGTGTAATGAAGAAAATAGCAAAAGAGGCAGAGGAAAACCCTGAACTTTTGAAGAAGGCGCCTCAGAATACACCTGTAAAAAGGCTTGATGAGGCAAAGGCTGTAAGAGAACTGGATGTTCACTGGTAATCAGGATTTTTATAATATATACGGGCCTGAGGATATCCCGCAGGAAAAGGCAGTAAAACTTATAGGGGATATTGCTCAGGAGATTGTTGAGAGGGGGCTTGTTGCACCAGCCATCTTCTTTCTTGAGATGGCAAAACCTCTCAGTTTTATCGGCTCACAACTGATGGTGATGGCTAACCCCCTTGTACAGATGCTTTTTTCATCAAAGAAGTATTGGGAATTCACCGTTCTTATGGAGAAAAGAGAAAACGTGGAACTTTTGATAAGGGAGATTGAAAGGAGGAACAATGAATACAAAGAAAGACTTAAAAAGGATACTGGCAACAGACTGCGGAAGCACAACGACAAAGGCAATCCTCATAGAGAAGAAGGGTGAAGAATACAGGCTGGTTGTGCGTGGTGAAGCACCAACCACTGTTGAAGCACCTTTTGAGGATGTTACCAAGGGTGTCCTGAATGCCATCAGGGAGGTAGAGGAATTAACAGGTGTTGAAATCCTTGATGGTGAAAAAATCATAAAGCCTGCACAGGATAAGAGGGGTGTTGATATATACGTGTCAACATCAAGTGCAGGCGGTGGTCTCCAGATGATGGTGGCAGGTGTGGTGAAGCAGATGACAGCAGAATCTGCTGCAAGGGCAGCACTTGGTGCAGGTGCCATTGTAATGGATGTTATTGCAACCAATGATAAGAGGATGGACCATGAGAGGATTGAACTAATAAGGAGACTGAGACCTGATATGATACTACTCTCTGGTGGTGTTGATGGAGGAACAATATCCCATGTTGTTCACCTTGCAGAACTGATTGCTGCTGCTGAACCAAAACCAAGGTTCGGAACAGGATATGACCTCCCTGTTATTTATGCTGGCAACAAGGATGCAAGGGAGGAAATAAAAAAGATTCTTGAGAAAAAGAGTGCCCTTTCCATTGTTGACAATTTGAGACCTGTGCTTGAAAGGGAGAATCTGAAACCTGCAAGGGACAAGATACACGACCTGTTTATGGAGCATGTTATGGCTCATGCACCTGGATACAGAAAACTCATGACATGGACAGATGTGCCAATCATGCCAACACCTGGTGCTGTTGGTCTCCTCATTGAGACTGTTGCAAGGAAAGAAAACATAGAGGTGCTTGGCGTTGACATTGGTGGTGCAACAACAGACATCTTTTCTGTATTCCAGGGTGTTTTCAACAGGACAGTGAGTGCAAACCTTGGTATGAGTTACTCAATATCAAATGTGCTTGCAGAAACAGGGATACCCAACATTATGAGATGGGTTCCCTTTACAATAGATGAGGTTGAACTGAGGAACAGGATAAGAAACAAGATGATAAGGCCCACAACAATCCCCCAGACACTTGAGGAATTGATGATTGAGCAGGCAATTGCAAGAGAGGCACTGAGACTTGCACTTCTCCAGCACAAGGAAATGGCAGTTGGACTTAAGGGCGTGCAACAGGAAAGGACTATATCTGATGCATTTGCCCAAACAGCAACAGGTGAAACCCTTGTGAATATGATGACCCTGAATCTTGTGGTTGGGTCTGGTGGTGCACTATCCCATGCACCAAGAAGGGTTCAATCAGCACTCATGATGATAGATGCCTTTGAAGTTCAGGGAATAACAAGGCTTGCAGTTGACTCAATCTTTATGATGCCACATCTTGGTGTTCTCTCAACTGTTCATGAGAGGTCTGCAACAGAGGTATTTGAAAAGGATTGTCTTATAAGACTTGGAACATCCATAGTCCCTGTGGGAACCTCTGCAAAGGAAGGACAGGTTGTTGTCACAGTGAACATCGGGGACAAAACATATCAGGTGAAGTATGGAGAAATGAAACTTATACAGCTGGGGCTTGGAGAGACAGTGGAGGCTGAGATTATCCCTGCAAAGGGGTTTGATGTTGGTGCTGGCAAGGGTAAGCCAGTCACGACAAAACTTGAAGGCGGTGTTGTAGGAGTAATAATAGATGGAAGGGGAAGGCCACTCACACTACCAGAAGACCACGGAAAGAGAATAGCGAAACTGAAGGAATGGTTCACAGAACTTGATGTTTACCCCTCAATTCCATAGGAGGATAAAATGGCACATGCATATACACCAGGTCTAAAGGTTACAAAAAAGACAATAGTGAGGAAGGAGAGGAAACTTCCCTTGAAGGGAAATGTTCTGGTGAAGGTCGGGGATGAGGTTGAACCCGATACCATTGTTGCAAAGACTGAACTTCCAGGTGATGTCCAGACAATAAACCTTGCGGGAAAACTTGGTATAATGCCCGATGAAGTGAAGGACTTCATCCTGAAAAAAGAGGGAGACCCTGTTGAAAAGGACGAGGTGATTGCAGAAACAAAGGGGCTGTTTGGAAGGTTCCTTAAAACCCAGATAAAATCACCTGTGAAGGGAACCATTGAGACCGTTTCTCCAATCACGGGCCAGCTTATAATCAGGGAGCCCCCAATCCCTGTCCAGATTGATGCGTATATAAAAGGTAAAATTGTTGAAGTTATTGAGAACGAAGGGGTGATTGTTGAGACTGTTGCAACCTTTGTCCAGGGGATTTTTGGAATAGGTGGAGAGACAAAGGGGGTTATCAGGAGAATAGTGGATAAACCCTCAGACCCTGTTACACCCGATGTGATAGACGACAGTCTGAAGGGAGCAATAGGTATAGGTGGTTCCATCGTAACTAAAGAGGCACTGGATAAGGCAGTTAAGGTGGGAATGAGTGCACTTGTTGTTGGTGGTATAGATGATATGGACCTGAAAAAGTTCCTTGGGTATGAGATTGGTGTTGCCATTACAGGGAATGAGCAGAAGGGTATCACCCTGATTATCACCGAAGGCTTCGGTAAAATGAACATGTCAAACAAGGCATTCAAACTCCTCACAGATTCAGAGGGGAAGCACGCCTCTGTGAATGGAGCAACACAGATAAGGGCGGGAGTAATGAGGCCAGAGGTTATAATACCACTTGAGGGTGAAACTGGTGAAGATATTGAGATAAAGGAGGCAAGGGGGCTTGAAGTTGGTGACCTTGTCAGGATAATCAGGGCACCCTACTTCGGTTATATTGGTAAGGTTGTGGAACTCCCACCAGAACTCCAGAAGATAGAAACAGAGGCAAAGGTGAGGGTTCTTGTGGTTGAAACTGATAATGGAGAGAGGATAACCCTGCCAAGGGCAAATGTAGAAATCATTGAAGAATAAGGAGGGGATATGGAATTTTTGATTTTAGGTGGAATGATACTTATTATGGACATCCTGAGGAATGTTGATGTGTTTAAGGATTCCCTTAAATCCCTTGAGGGATTGAAGATACCCATCGGTATCGTGGTCTTTCTCCGTGGGCTTTCCTACATTGTCCATCCACCACTTTTCTTTATGGGCTTAATGGGGCTGATTGCTGGTGCAATCCTTATTATGGAAATCATAACCATGGCAATTAAGGACAAAGAAACGAAGAAAAAGGTAAAGAATGGGATGCTTGGAATCTCCGTTCCCGTTGGCTTCATCACCATTGTTGCTGGTGTTATAGGGATGTTCTTCAGATAATAAACCTCAAAAATCCTGCAATACAGAGCCCCACCATTATGTAAACGGTGGGGCTTATGCCATACATGGGAATAAATATCATGCTTACGAGGAATGAACCCACTGCTGCACCCGTCAGGTCAAATGTATAAACAAGGGCTGCTGAATTCCTGTATTTTCCTCCCATACCTGCTGTTGCGCTTCCATATGTGTATCCAACAAGCATACCCGTGTAAAGGTTCCCTGGAAAGAGCAAAAATACAAGGTATGGGGGTAGTTTGCTTATAAATAACACAAGGAGCAGTGAAGGTATCAACAAAGGAAACAGAAGGGGATTGAACCTGTTCTGGGGTATTTTTTCAAAGATATAGGAACCCACCCCAAGTCCAAGCATGAAGATACCCACAAGGAGACCAATGTGGATATAGGCACCACCCACAATCATCTGGAACTGGAAGATTGAAAGCAGTTCAATTGCTATTCCAGTCCCACCTATCAGTGCAACTGCATATCCTACTCTCTTAAAGAAAAGGGGAACAAGTAGAATCAGGAAGAATACATATGGTTTTATCCTTGAGAAAACTGATAGAAATTTGTAAAAAATAGGGGAATACTTCTCCGCCCAGTATTTTGTGAACAGGT
>QNDZ01000034.1 GCA_003646055.1 bacterium | reverse complement strand
GTGTTATGGGTAATAAAAAAGAAGAAGTCATAATTGATTATCCAGGGCTTGCCAGAATATTGAAGGCAATTGCTCACCCTGTAAGGCTCCGTATTATTCACGAATTAACAGTAGATGAGCGGGTTTGTGTATCTGACCTCTCTGAGAGATTGAAGGTTAGACAGCCAACCATATCACAGAGTTTGAACATTCTGAGGAACGCTGGAATAGTGGATTGTCAGCGTGAAGGGAATAAAAGTTACTTTTTTCTCAAAGTGGACTGTCTCAAGTATTTGATAGGGCTCTGCCAGGAGGCAAGAGATGAAAAAGAGCGGTAAGGTTCTTGTTCTTGGTGGTGGAGTAGGAGGAATACAGGCCTCCTTAGACCTTGCTTCTTCAGGTTTTTATGTCTACCTTGTGGATAAGGAACCCTCAATTGGCGGAATGATGTCACGGCTTGACAAGACATTCCCCACAAATGATTGCTCAACATGTATCCTCTCTCCAAAGATGGTTGAGACTGGAAGGCATTTGAACATTGAACTGCTCACATTATCAGAGGTTGTATCAATTGATGGAGAACCAGGCAGTTTTAAGGTGAAGGTGAGGAAGAAACCCAGGTATGTTCTTGTTGATACATGTAAAGGGTGTGGGGATTGTGCTGATGCCTGCCCTGCAGATAGAATCTTTCACCCATTTGAGGAGAACCTTACCAACAGGACTGCAATATGGAGACCATTTGACCAGGCAGTTCCCTCCGCATTCCTTATAAACAAAGAAGGGATGGCTCCCTGCAGGGCAAGATGCCCCATTCACCTGAATGCCCATGGGTATGTTATGGCTGTGAAGGCGGGGAAGATGGAAAGGGCAAAAGAGATAGTGAGGAATGAGAGGAATTTTGTTTTTGCAGGCACAGCAGCAAGGGTCTGCACCCACCCCTGCGAGACAGCATGCGTGAGGGGTGAGATAGACCAGCCTGTCTCAATAAGAGAGATAAAGAGATATATTACAGACTGGGAGTTTAAGGAGTTTGGTGGACCAGACCTGAAAACTACACCTGACAATAAAAAAGACAAAAAAATAGCAATAATAGGTGCTGGTCCTGCCGGTCTTTCCTGTGCCTATGACCTTGCAATTGATGGATACGATGTTGATGTGTATGATGCCCTCCCACAGGGTGGAGGTATGCTCCTTGCAGGGATACCAGAATACAGGCTTCCAAGGGATATTCTCAGGAAAGAGGTCTCCATTGTTGAAAAGGTTGCTGATGTGAATTATGGGGTGAGGATTGATAGGGATATGTTCAGGAGACTTGTTGAGGATTATGATGCAGTGTTTGTTGCTGCTGGAGCACATAAATCAAGGAAGATGGGTATCCCAGGTGAGGAACTTGATGGTGTGATGAGTGGTGTGGGCTTCCTGAAGAAACTGAATCTTGGAGAAAAGGTTGAACTTGGCAGGAGGGTTGTTGTTGTAGGAGGAGGTAATTCAGCAATAGATGCTGCAAGGTGTGCAAGAAGGATGGGGAGTGATGTAACTGTCCTTTACAGGCGTTCAAGAAAGGAAATGCCAGCAATCCCAGAAGAGGTTGAGGCAGCGATGGAGGAAGGGATTCAGTTTGAGTTCCTGAGGAATCCAGTTGAGTTCATAGGGAATGGAAGGCTGGAAAAGGTCAGGGTTATAAAGATGAAACTGGGTGAGCCTGATGAGTCAGGAAGGCGCAGGCCTGTTCCAATAGAGGGGAGTGAGTATGAGATTGAGGTGGATAATGTCCTTCTTGCCATTGGAGAGAAGCCCGACCTTGATTTTGTTACGGATGTTAAACTGACCTCTTGGGGAACCATTGAGGCTGATGAACTCACCTGCCAGACTTCAAATCCAAAGGTTTTTGCAGGCGGTGATGCTGTAACAGGGCCTGCAACATTTATAGATGCTGTAGCCGCAGGTAAAAGGGCTGCAGAGTCCATAAAGAGATACCTTGAGGGTAGAGACCTGAAAGAGGGCAGGGAGCACGAACTCCCATTCAGGTCTGATGCGAAGGGTGAAAAGAAACTGGCTTATGATAGAGAGAGAATGAGACTGAATGAGATGCCCCCAGAGGAGAGAATCAGGGGATTCCAGGAGGTTATATCATGCCCCTCTGATGAAGATGTCCTTGAGGAGGCAAAGAGATGTATTAACTGTTCAACCTGCGCAGAGTGTTATCTGTGCGTTGAGGCATGCCAGCCAGAGGCAATAGTCCATGATATGGTTGAGGAGATTGTGGAACTTGATGTTGGTGCGGTTATCCTCTCACCTGGTTTTACCCCCTACCCTGCAGAGGAGATAAAGGAGTATGGATTTGGCAGGTTCAAGAACGTGGTTACTTCAGTTCAGTTTGAGAGAATACTTTCTGCCTCAGGCCCATTTTCCGGGAAGGTCTCAAGACCAGGGGATGGGAAACACCCTGAAAAAATTGCATTCATACAATGTGTTGGTTCAAGAAACAAGGAGAACCCTTACTGTTCATCAGTCTGCTGTATGTATGCTGTGAAGGAAGCGGTGATTGCAAGGGAGCATGATTCTTCCATCCATCCCACAATCTTCTTTATGGATATAAGGTCCTTTGGAAAGGATTTTGACAGATACATTGACAGGGCGGAGAAGGAGTACGGTGTCAGGTTTATAAAGGCAAGGCCTTCCTCTGTTGAAGAGGACCCTGAAACAGGGAATCTCATACTAACATATGAGAACGATGGGAAACTTGTCAGGGAGGAGTTTGAACTTGTTGTTTTATCTGTTGGGCTCACATCCCCTGATAGGGATGGCTCACTTTCAAAGGCACTGGGCATTGAACTGAATGAATTTGGTTATGCAAAAACCTCAACAGATGCACCGGTAAAGACAAACAGGGAAGGTATATATGTATGTGGTGCATTCCAGGGTCCCAAGGATATTCCAGAAACCGTTGCACAGGGAAGTGCTGCAGCAGGCCTTGTTCAGGCACTCCTTGCGGATGTTCGTGGACAGGACGTGAAGGAGAAGGAGTATCCAGAAGAAAAATTCATAATGAATGAGAAACCCAGGATAGGGGTTTTTGTCTGCCACTGTGGAATAAACATCGGTGGATACCTGGATGTGAAAGAGGTTGCAGAGTATGCAAAGACACTGCCCAATGTGGTTTATGCCACAGACAACCTCTACACATGTTCACAGGATTCACAGGAACTTATAAAGCAGGCCATTATAGAGCATAATCTTAACAGGGTTGTTGTTGCATCCTGCACACCCAGGACACACGAACCCTTGTTCCAGGAGACAATAAGGGAAGCAGGTTTGAATAAGTACCTCTTCACCATGGCAAATATAAGGGACCAGGATTCCTGGGTTCATCAGCATGACAGGAAGGCAGCAACAGAGAAGGCAAAGGACCTTGTGCGTGCAGCAGTTGCAAAGGCAAGATTGCTTGAACCACTTGAGACAAGCATCATCCCCATAATTAGAAAGGCACTTGTGATTGGTGGTGGTATAACAGGTATGAACTCTGCACTCCTTCTGGCCAACAGTGGGATAGAGACATATCTGGTGGAAAGGGAGAATGAACTTGGAGGGAATGCAAGGAAGTTCAGGTTTACAATAGATGGTATGGATGTGCAGGCGTATCTTGCAAAACTCATTAACAAAGTTGAGAATCATGAGAACATAAAGGTGATGAAGGGTGCAGAGATAATAAGGAGTGAGGGCTTTGTTGGTAACTTCAAAACAACTATCAGGACAGCAGATGGGGAGGAAGAGATAGAACATGGTGTGGTAATCATTTCCACAGGTGCAAAGGAGTATAAACCTGTTGAATATGGTTATGGGAAACATGGGAATGTCCTCACCCAGTTTGAGTTTGAGGAAAAAATCCTTGATGGCTCTCTTGATAAACCGAAAACCATTGTGATGATACAGTGTGTTGGTTCAAGGAATGATGAACACCCATGGTGTTCAAGGGTCTGCTGTAGTGAGGCCATCAAGAACAGTTTACTCCTTAAAGAAAAATATCCTGATGCCGATGTATATGTCCTTTACAGGGATATAAGGTCATACGGGTTTAAAGAGGTGGAGTATCAGAAGGCAAGGGAAAAGGGTGTAGTATTCATAAGATTTGACCAGGATGAGCCACCTGAGATTGTTGATGGAGATGGCAGGTTAAGGATAAAGGTGAAGGACCTTGTACTTGGAGAAGACCTGATTTTTGAACCTGATTACCTTGTTCTTTCAAATGGAATTGTTCCTGATGTTGAGAACAATGAAACACTCTCAAAGTTCTTCAAGGTTCCTGTTAATCAGGATGGGTTCTTCCTTGAAGCACATGCAAAACTCAGACCTGTTGACTTTGCCACAGACGGTGTCTTCCTTGCAGGTCTATCACATTCCCCAAAGGGAATAGACGAGTCCATTTCACAGGCACAGGCAGCTGTTTCAAGGGCACTCATGGTTCTCTCAAAGGAAGGGATTGAGACAGGTGGCCAGTCTGCTGTGGTTAATGAACTTAAGTGTGTTGGTTGTGGTGTGTGTGAGCAGGTCTGTCCATATCAGGCTGTGCATGTTGTGGAAAAGAAGGTTTTTGGAAAGATAAAGAAAGTTGCTGATGTGAACAGGGCCCTTTGTAAAGGGTGTGGTGCATGCACTGCTGGATGCAGGTCTGGTGCAATTGACCTGCTTGGATTTACGGATGAAGAGGTATTGTCAGAACTCACTGCAATTGCAGGAGGTAAATAATGGAGAAGGAATTTGACCCAAAAATAGTTGCCTTTCTCTGTAACTGGTGCAGTTATGCAGGTGCTGACCTTGCTGGTGTTTCAAGGCTCCAGTATCCTCCAAACCCTGAGGTTATAAGGGTTCCCTGCTCAGGCAGGGTGAATCCTTTCTACATCCTGAGGGCAATATACGAGGGTATTGATGGTGTATGGGTTTCAGGGTGCCACCCTGGTGATTGTCATTATCAAACAGGTAACTACTATGCAAGACGGAGGTTCTATTTGATAAAAAACCTCCTTGAGTTTGCAGGTATTGACAGGGAGAGATTGAATTTCTCATGGGTCAGTGCATCTGAGGCAGGTAAGTTTGCAGAAACAGCAAAGAAGGTTACAGAAAGGGTTAAGAAGGCAGGACCTATTGATAAACTGGTAAAAGAGAGGTATCTCAATGACTGAAAAAATCAGAGAGATAGCAAGAAGACTCCTTGAGAATGGTGAGGTGGAACTGGTTATTGGTTTTGAGAAGGGAACCATTCCACTTAAATCCAGACCTGTGTTCATTGAAAAACCTGAAGAGGTTGAAAAACTCATCTGGGATGGATTCTGTGAGAACAACCTTGCAACATACCTTAGAAGATACAGGGGAAGGAAGGTTGGTATTGTTGCAAAGGGATGTGATTCAAGGGCTATTGTGAATCTCATTGTTGAGGGGCAGTTGAACAGGGAGGATGTTTACATCATTGGTGTTCCATGCACAGGCATGTATGACAGGAGGAAGATGATAAGGGATGGGAAGGAGGAGCCATCTGAAGATTACCTGTTTTTGAATTGTAAAACATGTCCATACCCAACACCCGTGCTTTACGATGAACTTGCTGGTGAGGAGGTAAGTCCACGGGACAGGGATTATTCTGATGTTGAAACAATTGAAAAGATGTCCAGTGATGAAAGGTGGGAGTGGTTCCAGAGGGAGTTTTCAAGGTGTATAAGATGTTATGCATGCAGAGAAGCATGCCCCATGTGTTTCTGTGAATTCTGCTTTGTGGACGAAAACAGACCAGAATGGGTTGAAGGGGGTATCCATCCATCAGACCTTGGTTTCTGGAATCTTGGAAGGGCATTCCATCTTGCTGGAAGGTGTGTTGAGTGCGGTGCCTGTGAGAGGGCCTGCCCCATGGAATTGCCCCTTATGGTACTTAACAGGAAGATGGTGAAGGATGTGAAGGAGATTTTTGACTATGAGGCAGGTGTGAGCCTGGATGAGAAACCTGTACTTGGAACATTCAACCCTGAAGACAGAGAGGACTTTATACTATGAAGAGGATAGAGAAAAATAAGTTTTATGAAAAATTGAATGGGATGATTGGTGAATACAGGGTTTTCGCACCTTCTGGTGATAGGTACAGGTATATTGAGGATGTATCAGAGATAAAGTTTGATGGTCTTCTCACAAAGATGTCCCCAAAGGCACACTTCCTTCCGCAGGAGGAGGAACTCTTCAGATGGGATGAGAAGGAGAATATAAAAGTCAAGGATGTTAATGACAGGTATATAGTTTTCGGGATGAGGCCATGTGAGGTGAGGGCAGTAACACTCCTTGACCCCACCTTTGATACAGAAAAGTTTCCAGACCCATATTACATCAACAGGAGAAAAAACACTATAATTATATCCATTGCCTGTAATGAACCCCTTGAAACCTGCTTCTGCACATCCTTTGGATACGGTCCATTCACAAAGGGTGATGCAGACCTGATGCTTGTTGACATGGGTGATTACTTCCTTGGAGAGGGTGATGAGGATATCCTTAATTTGTTTGGCTTCACAGATTCAGAAGAGGACTACAGGGAACTGAAGGAAAAGGCAGAGTCAAGGATTGGGAGGATAGAGATAGAAGGAATCCCTGAGAAACTGGAACAGATTAGGGAAACAGACTTTTTCAAAAAAATAACACAGAGGTGTATAACCTGTGGTACATGCACGTTCCTTTGCCCTACATGTTATTGTTTTGATATACAGGATAGGAACAGACTCAATGGTGGTAAGAGGGTGAGGGTGTGGGATTCCTGCATGTTCAAAATCTATACCCATGAGACATCGGGACACAACCCAAGATATGAGGAACACAGGAGAATGAGGCAGAGGGTTATGCATAAGTTTGCCTATTACCCTTCCCTTTACAACCAGTATGGATGTGTTGGATGTGGAAGGTGTGTTACCTACTGCCCGGTGAACTTTGATATAAGAGAGGTTATCAGGGAAGCAGGAGGTTATAATGGATAATCCATATATCCCTGTTCCAATGAGGGTGAAGATGGCAAGGTTTGAATCGGATGACAGGAGTTTAAAGACCATAGACCTTGAGCCAGTAGAAGGTGAGGTTTTTGATTTTATGCCAGGTCAATTTTGCGAGATTTCAATCCTTGGTAAGGGTGAAGCACCTTTTGGAATAGCCTCGGTTCCATGGGAGGGTATTTTGAGGTTCACCATAAATAGGGCTGGGCTTGTGACCACAGCAATCCATCAACTTGAGGAGGGGGATGTTGTTGGTGTGAGAGGTCCGCTTGGTAACTGGTATCCTGTTGACCTGTTTGAGGGGAAGAACATTGTGATAGTCAGTGGTGGTTTTGCCTTTACAACATTGAGGTCTCTGATAAAATACCTGTTGAAAAACAGGGAGAGGTTCGGGAAACTCACCCTTGTTTATGGGGCAAGGAGGCCTGACCTTCTCCTGTACAGGGATGAGATAGAGGAATGGGAAAAATCCGGTGAAATGGATATGTATATAACCATTGATAAACCTGTTGAAGGATGGGAGGGATATGTGGGTTTTGTTCCTCAGGTGCTTGAACAGGCATCTCCATCGCCAGAGAATGCCTATCTTGTGATGTGTGGACCTCCAGCAATGATAAAATTCACATTACCCGTTATAGAGAAACTTGGTTTCAAACCAGAAACAGTTTTCACATCCCTTGAGAGAAGGATGAAGTGCGGTTTTGGTAAGTGCGGGAGATGTAACATAGGGAAGTACTATGTTTGTAAGGATGGCCCTGTTTTCAGCCTTGACCAGTTGAATAAATTACCAAAGGAATACTAAGGAGGATAAATGAAAACCCTTGTTATTGGTTCAGGAATAGCAGGTATCACAGCAAGCCTTGACATTGCCGAAGCAGGTGGTGATGTTATCCTCATTGAAAAAGAACACTTTGCCACTGGAACCCTTGCTTCACTTGACAGACAGTTTCCAAACGATGCCTGTGGTTTCTGTCAGGTTTATCCCTTTACAGGTGATGGGGTTGCCCAGTACTGTATAAGGAGGGTCTTTACCCATCCAGGCATTGAGGTAAGGACAGGAACAGAGGTTGTCTCCATAGAGGGTGAAGGTCCATACACAGTGAAGTTGAGGAGAAAACCAAGAGGGGTTGTTATAGAAAAGTGTATATCCTGCAGAAAATGTGAGGATGTGTGCCCTGTTGAAGCAGAGGATAGTTTCAACAGGTTCGGGAAGAGAAAGGCAATATACACAGACTATCCAATGCCATTTCCCCAGAGTTATGCCATAGATTGGGAGGCATGCACAAAGTGTGGTGAATGTGTAAAGGTTTGTCCCACAGATGCAATTGACCTTAACATGGTTGAAGGTGAAGAGGTGATTGAGGTTGACAGGATAATCACCACAACAGGGTTTGAGGAAGTTGACCCATCCCTGATAAAGGAGTATGGGTATCAAAGATTCAAGAACGTCCTCACAGGTCTTGAATTTGAAAGACTCCTCTCATTTTTTGGTCCCACTCTTGGAGAATTGAAAAGACCTTCTGATGGAAAGAAACCAGAGAGGATTGCATTCCTTCAGTGTGTGGGCTCAAGGGACATAAGAAATCCGCTGTGCTCATACACCTGCTGCATGTATGCATTGAAGGAGATGCACCTCCTAAAGAGATTCCATCCAGATGTTGAAGCAGTTATGTTCTATATGGATATCAGGGCATTTGGAAAGGGATACTACAAATACTTCCTTGAAACAGATGGTAAATTTATTCCACAGAGGGTCGCAGGTATTGAGGAGGATGAAAACGGCAATTTGATTTTGAAGTATGAGGATGAGAATGGCAGGTTTATAACAGATGTTTTTGATATGGTTGTTCTTGCAACAGGTCAGAAACCCTCAAAGGATTCAGTTATTGAGAGGGACGAACTGGGTTATCCAGTTACAGAGCCATTTGTGAATGTGAAGACAAGGAATGGGATACTTGTTGCTGGTAGTTCAGGAGGACCAAAGGACATTGCAGATGCAGTGATAGAAGCACACTCTGCTGCCCTTGAGGTTGTGAAGGATTTAACCCCGAGGACAATGTTCAGGAATGAACCAGAGGTGTTTGAAGAACCCAGCATAGGTGTTGTTCTCTGTGATTGTGGGGGAACAATGGATGTTTCCGGGCTGGAAGAGAGGCTTGGAAGTAAAGGTACGCCTGTGTTGAAGGTCAGTGACCTCTGCATAAACAGGGAACCAGTTCTTCAATGGATAAAGGAGAATAAACTTGATAGGGTTGTGTTTGCAGCATGTGCCCCTTCATTCCTTGACCCTGTTTTTATGGATTCTGGAATAAACTATGAGGTTGCAGACATAAGAGAGGGAGGGCTGTGGGGTGGTTCTGATGAAAATGCCCTTAATTTCAGGGTGGATGCTGCCTTCAGGATGCTTGAAAACAGGATGTACACACCTTCAGAGGATTTTGAGCCAGCAAAGAAAGTCCTTGTTGTAGGTGGAGGAATAACAGGGATGGTTGCATCACTGGAACTTGCCGATGCAGGACTGGATGTGGTTCTTGTGGAGAAAAGAGAGCAACTTGGTGGGAATGCAAACAGGATTAAGAAACTGCTTACAGGTGAAAACGTCCAGGATTTTCTGAACAGTCTCATTGAAAGGGTTAAATCCCATGAGCATATAGAAGTCAGGACAGGTGAGAACCTCCAGGAGATTAAGGGTTCCCTTGGTAATTTCACTGTCAGGATTTCAGGAGCAGAGGAGAGGTTTGGCGCAGTTCTCATTGCCACAGGTGGGAAGGAGTACAAGCCTGGAGATGGTGAATATGGATTTGGCAGGAGTGAGAGGGTTATCTCCCAGATGGATTTTGAAGATGTGATTGAAAAAGAAGACCTGAAATCAAAGACCATTGTGATGATACAGTGTGTTGGTTCAAGGAATGATGAACACCCATGGTGTTCAAGGGTCTGCTGCACTGATGCAATAAAGAATGCCTTGAGGGTGAAGGAGAAGTTTCCTGATGCAGATGTCTTCATCCTCTACAGGGATATTATGGCCTATGGCAGGAAGGAGGCCTTTTACACCAGAGCAAGGGAGAAGGGCGTAATATTCCTCAGATTCACAAAGGGGAATGAACCTGTAGTAGAAACAGAAAATGGCTTGAGGGTTAAGATATTTGATACTGTTTTAAGGGAAGAGGTTGCCATTGATGCAGATTTTGTTATTCTTTCAACAGGCATTGTGCCAGACAATGATGTTTTGAGAGGTATCGGGATCGAACTCACAGAGGAGGGTTTTGTAAAAGAGGCCAATGTGAAATTTAAGCCACTGGAAACACCAAGGCCTGGAATATACACTGCTGGACTTGCACACTCTCCACGGGACATTCCCGAATCCATAGCACAGGCAAGGGGTGTTGCATCCCAGATAATAGGCGTCCTCAAAAAGGAGAGGATTGTGTCAAAGAGGCAGATTTCATATACAAAGGAAAGGAAGTGTGCAGGTTGTGGTTTCTGCATAGATGTCTGTCCATACGATGCAAGGTATCTGGATGAGGAGAGAAAGGTTGCTGTTGTTTATCCCCATATTTGTCAGGGCTGTGGAACCTGTGCTGGAATATGTCCCTCTGGTGCTGCTGATATGAAGGAGATGGGATATAGAGAAATGTTCTCAGTAATGGATTTAGTTTAGGAGGAGAAATGACCATAAATGTTAAGGACCTTGACAGAGATTTTAAATACCAGGTTATGAGAGAGCCTGGTGGTGAGTATCTCTCAAGGTGTTTTGCCTGTGGAACATGCACTGCCAGTTGCCCTGTAAGGGAGATTGACGAGAGGTTCAATCCCAGAAAGATTATCAGGATGACCCTGCTTGGTATGAAGAAAGAGGTTCTTGAGAGTGAATTTGTCTGGCTCTGCACTGCATGTTATATGTGCCAGGAGAGGTGTCCACAGGATGTGATGATAACAGAACTTATGAATGCAATAAAGAATGTTGCAGTGAAAGAGGGTTTTGTCCATCCATCATACACTGCACAGGTGGAGGCATTAAAGAACTTCTCAAGGTTGTATGAGGTGGGTGAGTTTGAGAACAAGAAGAGGCAGAAGATAGGGCTTCCAGCCCTTGATACAGAGACGAAAAAGGAGTTTGTTCAGGTGATTGATGATTATGTTTCAGGGCTTCTGAAGGGGGGTGAGGAATGAAGTACGCATTTTTCCTGGGTTGTACTGTTCCTGTCAGGGCACAGAACTATGAACTTTCTGCAAGGAAGGTTGCTGAAAAATTAGGTATAGAACTTGTGGACGTTCCTGATTTCAGGTGTTGTGGCTATCCTGTGAAGTCTGTTAATTTCAAGGGACATCTTGTTATGAGTGCAATTAACCTTGCACTGGCTGAAAAGCAGGGGCTCAATATCACCACACTCTGTAATGCCTGCAGTGTCACAATGATTGAGGCAAATGAGGAATTGAAGGCACATCCTGATTTTCTTGAAGAGGTGAATGGAGAACTTTCAAAGTTTGGGCTTGAGTATAAAGGAACAGTAGAGGTGAAACACTTTGCCCGTGTTCTTTATGAGGATTATGGACTGGATAAACTAAAAGAGCATATAACCAGACCACTTGAGGGTTACAGGTTTGCCCCACACTATGGATGCCACTTTATAAGACCATCCAAGGTGTATGCAGAGTTTGATGACCCCCAGTATCCTGTATCACTTGACAGGCTTGTTGAGATAACAGGAGCAGAGGCAGTGGACTATCCAGAAAAGCAACTCTGCTGTGGGGGTGGCATACTTGGAATAAAGGAAGAGGTTGCCCTTGCACTTTCCAATAAGAAACTTGGCATTGTTAAGGAGAAGAATGCAGATGGAATGATTTCCATATGTCCATTCTGTTCTGTTATGTATGAAGGTAACCAGAAGAAGATTGAGAAGACATACGAGAAGGAGTATGGAATACCTGTTCTTTACTACACCCAGATACTTGGACTCTCTATGGGGTTTTCTTCTGAAGAGATGGGATTGAAACTTAACAGGATAAAACCCAGGGCATTGATGGAGGCATTCAGCAATGGATAAGAAACCAAAGGAGATTGCAGAGGATACTGCCTATAACATTGATGAGGAGCAGAGGGGAATAAACTTTGGCCTGATGAAGTTCAG
>QNDZ01000033.1 GCA_003646055.1 bacterium | reverse complement strand
GGAAGGAGGTATGTATGTTTTATGTAGGGGTTGATTTACACAAAAACTTTACCCAGGTATATGGTTTCAATGATGCTACGGGAGAGGTGGTAGAAAGGCGGGTAAGCAATGATAAAAGTAGTATAAGAGAGGTTATGTCTCAATTTGGTGATAATGCGAAGGTTGTTCTTGAGGCCACAAGGAACTGGTATTGGTTTGTGGATTTACTTCAAGAGATGGGAATAGACGTGGTTTTATCCAATCCTTTGCAGACCAAGGCAATTGCATATGCGAAAGTAAAGACAGACAAAGTTGATGCCAGGATGCTTTCCCATCTATTGAGGGCAGACCTTATTCCTTTTGCATGGATTCCATCCATGGAGGAGAGAGAGATTCGTGAGATGTTGAGGACAAGGTTAACTCTGGTAAGGATTCGTGCACGGTTTAAGAATCTTGTCCGCAGCATACTTGCGAAATTGAATATAGTCCTTTCCCATGGAGATATATGGAGAGGAAAAAGGAGGAAAGAATTAGAACAATTAAATCTTCCCTCTCCTTACACCGAGATATTACCACATTATTTATCTCTCATAGATAATCTGGATAAATACATAGAGGAGTGGAATAGAAAGATAGAAAGGATAGCAAAGGAGACACCAGAGGTTTTCCTTCTTAAGAGTGTTCCTGGGATAGGAACTATCTCTGCATTAACAATTCTTTACGAAACAGGACCTATTGATAGGTTTCCATCTGCAAAGAGATATTCCAGTTACGCAGGGCTTGTTCCGAGGGTGAAAGGGAGTGGTGGAAAGTTCAAGACAGGGCATCTTTCCAGGCAGGCAAATATGTATCTTAAATGGATATATGTAGAGATAGCAACCGGGATAGTGAGGATAGGAAAAGGATACTTATATGAATATTATAAAAAGCAGATGTATAAAAAAGGTAAAAATGTAGCAAAGATAGCACTTGCAAGGAAAATCTCCAGAATGGTATATCATCTATTAAAACAACATATAACCTATGATACATTTGTAGAGAGAAATGTAAATAAAATGAGGAGGACTGGGTGAGCTCCATTTTCTTCTTGGCTTTTTATAGCCCTTGTCAAGTTTGGGCAACCCAGTCCCCGAACATATACCTTGCGCCTCTCACAGATGCGCGCATAGAAGGTAGGGTTAAACTCCTCAGGTACAGGTTCGGTTTATCCTCACTTATAATATATATAAAAGGAGATAAAATGTAAAGTTTTTCATCTCCCCACTTGACAAACCTTTTTATAGAAGAAGAAATTTCCAGGAGGCATGTTTGACAATTTCATAAAAAATCAGTATATTTTAATTGATGAAAAGGTTATTGATATTTGTCAATGTGTATCTCCTCCTGGTAAGCTGTACAGGGGAGGCACCCCGTGATAACCCTTATGACCTGTTCAATCCTGAAGCAGGGGGATACATAACAGGTCGTGTTTCTTGTTTTTCAGGGAAAGGCCTTGAAAATGTTTATGTTGTAATTGACAGTACATATTCTGTTCTCACAAATACCAATGGTTTTTATTTCTACGGTCCATTGAGGCCTGATTCAGTTTTTGTGGAGGTTTCAAAATCAGGATATGTGTCCATGAGCAAGTGGACAGTGATAAGACCTGGACTGGTGGATACCCTGAATTTTATTATGAATGCTATCCCTCAATTTTTTTACAAAAAGGTTTATTCCAGGTCTTCAAATTGGTACAGTGTTGGGTGGCTATATGAGGTGATTATAGAGGCGATTGTTGTTGACAGTGATTATGTTTTTGATGTAGAGTCGGTTAGCGTAACTACTGGAGACACAGTTGTAAAGTTGAAGTATTCTGAGCCAGTGGATGATAGTGGTTTTGCCGCGTTATTCAGGGGTAAGATCCAGGGTAATGATGTGGTAAATATGAGGGGAGATAGTTTCCAGTTGAATGCATATGATACAAGGGGTAGCTGGTCAAGTACTGTTTCAACACTCTATGATTTCATTGATACCTTCACTGTGCCTATCTCTCCAGTTGAGGGTTCAGAGGTTAGCGTTCCTTTCAATTTTGTCTGGAGGAAATATCCAGGGTATTATTATCACCTTCTGGTCTGGAGGAGGGAATCTGGTATGGATGAACCTGTTATTGATGTTGATAGTATACCCACAATGGATACTGTTTTTCATGTGGGTTCCCTTTCACCAGGTTATTACGAGTGGGCAGTCTTTATTGTGGATAGTAAATCCAATATGGGGGGTAAGGTATCCTACTTCCTGATCCCGTAGAGAAGGAACTTACAAGGGAGGATCTGCTTCTTATTTACAGGGCTACAACCCTGATTAATTCAATTGAGGATGAGGATGTTCTCCTTGCCAAGATTATGGATATTGCTATTGAGAGAACAGGTGCTGAAAGGGGAGCACTTGTTTTAATCAGTGATGAAGGTGAGGCTGAGGTAAGGGTTGCGAGAAATATGAAAAAAGAAGATTTAGAAAACCCGGAGGAGATATCTTTCACCATTGTAAGGAATTGTTTCAAGACAGGGAAACCAGTTCTCACCACAAATGCAAAAACAGATCCAAGGTTTTCAAACTCATCCAGCATCATGCTTTACAATATTCTTTCCATAGTTGCCGTCCCCATACCAGGAAGGAAGAGGGTTCAGGGCGTTGTTTATCTTGATTCAAGGACTGCAAAGAAGATATTCTCTCAGGAAGACTTGAATTTTCTCCTTGCCTTCCACCAGATTGCTGGTATTGCATTTGAAAAGGTGAAAAAAGAGAAGAATCTCATATACGAGAATCTCAGATTGAAATCCCAATTAAAAGAAGATTATTCATTTGAAGGAATTGTAGGGAAGAGCAGGGCAATAAAGAGTGTGATAAACATTCTTCCCAGGGTGATTGCAAGTGATGTTCCAGTGTTGATAGAAGGGGAGAGTGGAACTGGAAAGGAACTTATAGCCCGTGTAATACACAATAGTGGTCAGAGGAGTAAGAGACCATTTGTTCCTGTTTATTGTGGTGCTTTTCCTGCAAATCTGCTTGAATCAGAACTCTTTGGATACAAAAAGGGTGCATTCACAGGTGCAGTATCAGACAAAATGGGACTGTTTGAGGAAGCAGATGGTGGGACTTTCTTCCTTGATGAAATTGCAGAGGTGCCATTGCCCATTCAAACAAAACTTCTGAGGGTGCTTGAGCATGGTGTTTTCAGAAGGCTTGGTGATACAAAGGAGAGAAAGGCCAATGTGAGATTGATTTCAGCAACCAACAGAAACCTTGAAGAACTGGTGAGGAAGGGGGAATTCAGGGAGGACCTTTACTACAGAATAAAGGTGATAAAAATTGTTCTACCACCATTGAGGGAAAGAAAGGAGGATATCCCCTTACTAATTAAACACTTCCTGAAAAAATACAGAAAGAGTGAACTGAAGGTATCAAAAGAGGCAATGGATTTATTTGTTTCATACAACTGGCCAGGGAATGTGAGAGAACTTGAAAACGCTGTTGCTCATGCAATTGTAATGTGCACAGGTAAGGTTATAAAACCCGAACATCTCCCACCTGAAATTGTTTCTGGTGTTGATATATTCTCTGAACCAACATCTCTCAAAGAAATGGAGAAGAAACTTATTATCCAGACTCTCCAAAAAACAGGTTGGAATAAGAAGAAGTCAGCAGAGATACTGGGCATTTCTACAAGGACTCTGCATAACAAAATAAAAGAGTATGGATTAAGTGAAAAGAATTCACATTAAGGGAAAAAATTTCTACCAGCCAATCTTTTATTTAACTGGTAATAAATTGGTTAAAATTGGAACATTTTTTGCAAAGATAAAGGTATGCTTGTATTTATTCTAATCGGGATGTATATAGACCCTTTGTTCACTCTTAAAGGAGAACCGTGGAGGGTTTTAATTGAACTTAGTGATTCTCTATATCTGGACTCCCTTGCGGCTATGGGTATAGGTGTTGAGACTGAATCTGGAAGGTTTGCCACTGCAACAATTACAGGTGATGATTTGAATGAATTAAAGGGGAAGGATTATATTGTACGTCTGGAAATGGCAAAACCTGTTGAGTTCTTCAATGATAAGGGCAAGGAGGCCATAAATCTTACACCTGTTATTTCTATTCATGGAGATGCAAAGGATGTTGTTGTTGGTATAATTGACCAGGGGATTGACCTTTCCCATCCAGGATTCTTGAATAATGGAAGGAGTATATTTTCTGGTTTATGGGACCAGACGGTGATTTCTTCAAATCCACCCCCTTGGTTTGATTATGGAAGATGGTATTCACATGAGGATATTTCTCAAAACCTCCCTGACCTTGATGAAACGGGTCATGGGACTGCTATAAGTGGAACGATATGTGGAAGGGATTCTGTATATGGGGGTATCCTTAGAGGTGGAAATTTTTATTTCGTCAAAATTATCCCTGATGAGATGGGTGTAATTGATGGTTTAAGTTTCCTTATAAGTGTGGCAGAATCCCTTAATCTTCCACTGATTGTAAATATGTCTCTTGGGCACAGATTTGGACCCCATGATGGTCAAACCCTTTTTGAAAGGTTCTTATCAGATATAACAATCAATTCAACTATAAATGTGTATCCAGTTGCTTCAGCAGGAAATTATGGAGGTTCATTTGTTCATTCAGGAGGTCTAACCACCTTTGGCGATTCCTCATTCCTTTCCATTGACAGCACAAGCCTTATCCTCGTGAATCTTTCATCAGAGGATTCAATAACCTGTATTTCAATATACTATCCAGAAGGTAGTTCTCAGAATATCAGATTGTCATTAAACAACTCCTATTTTTCTGATTGGTTCAGGGACACACTTCTATTCATAAAATCAGGTCTTCCATCCCAGATTGACTCAATACTATTTTATTCTGGGAATTACAATCAATGTTACCATCAGGTTTTTGTAGTACTGTTCAAGAAACCCGGGGGTTTCAATAACTATTTTGGGATAAATCTATTTGGTGATATTGGTACCAGGGTGGATGCATGGGTTACCTATGGAAAAAGCAGGTTTATTAATGCATCAGGTATTTATAAAAGAATAATACCACCTGAAGACAGGTATCAGATTGGTCCACCAGGTTCATCTCCCAATGTGATAACCGTTGGTGCATTTACTTCACGAACAGGCTGGAACACAATAACTGGAGAGTGGGTTGAAAAAGGCGGGGAGATTTATGAACCGGCCATCTGGACATCAAGAGGAAGGATAGGTGGTTTTGTTAAGCCTGATTTCCTTCTTCCAGGGAGATATATAGTTTCCTTCTACTCAGGGGATGAAAGTGTTTCACCTGATTTAGTCGTTGGAAGTGGATTGTATTCTTCCTATGGAACAAGTTATTCATGTGCATTCCTTACAGGTGTTATTGCTATCCTGCTTTCTCTTGACAGGGAAAAGGATGTTATTCAGGCTTTGAAGGTTTCTTCCACCATGTTCAATAATCCTGATTCTATTAGCGGTTATGGAGTACCAGATGTTGAAGCAGCAGCGGGTATAGTATCATTCGGGATTGCACTTGTAGATTTTTGGGTTGAAGTTAAACGTGACCAAAGGGTGGGGGTTTACTGGAGGCAGGGTTCAGTAGAGAATGAAGGTGAATGGATCCTATACAGGGACAGCCTTGTTGTGCTCAGAACAAATGTAGTTCAGGGACAGAAGGACTTCAGGTATGAGGATGCTCCTGGTGCTGGAAGGCATATTTACAAACTCTATCTTCTGTTGAATGGCATAATGGAGTTGAAGGCGAAAGAAGAGGCAGATGTATATGCAGAGGATCTGAAAATTGTGAATAATCTTGACCATATTTTGTTTTTGCCATCAAGTGAGAAAACCCCTGTCAGAATTTATAATTTATTAGGTGAAAAGGTGGGTGAAATCCTGGTGCAGGATGTTCCAAAGACCTTTTATCCACCATGTTCAGGTATATATTTTGTCAGATACAGAAGCACAATCAAGAAGGTCCTCTTGGTTAAATAAATTCCAGAGTAAAAATAGTGCTTTCTTTATTCCAAAGGTAAATTTTATTGACAAAGGGATAAGGGATGATAATATTCACACTATGAAGATATGTTACTTTGGAACTTACTCAAAGGAATATATTAGAAACCGGGTGATTATAAAGGGGCTGGTGAATAATGGAGCAGAAGTGATTCAATGTCACTATCCCATGTGGAGCGGAGTGGAACCCAGAATTGGCCAGTTCAAGGGTATTATTGGTTTTTTGAGACTTGGAGTTAAGTTTCTTGTTGCATATATAAATCTTTTTTTTAAGGCGCTTGAAATCCAGAATAAGCCGGATATATTACTTGTTGGTTATACAGGGCACTTTGATATTCCACTTGCCTTCCTCTTTTCGCGACTATGGAGAAGGCCCCTTGTATTTGACTTCCATGTATCACTGTGGGATACCTTTGTTAAAGACAGGATGCTTGTAAAAAAAGGGAGTTTAATGGAAAAATTGTTGAGATTTGTTGATAGAACATCCATAAGACTTTCTGATCTTCTCTTTCTTGATACTGACCATCACATTGAATTTGTTGCTAATGAGTTCAAGGTTGAAAAAAAGAAGTTCAGAAGATTCTGGGTGGGTGAGGACCCTGATTTTTTTCATCCTGTGAATACCGAGAAATTTAGAGAGTTTACGGTAATTTATTTTGGGGGTTTTATCCCACTGCATGGGATGGAGGTGATTGTTGATGCTGCCCGCAGGCTTCAGAATAAAGGAATAAAATTTATTTTTGCAGGCCGTGGACAACTCTTTGAAAAAACTGTAAAAATGGCTGAAGGATTAAAGAATATTGAATTCCTTGGCTGGGTTGCACCAGAGGGACTTCCGGAACTCATATCAAAGTCCCATGTTTGTCTTGGGATTTTTGGAAAGGCGGATAAGGCGAGAAGGGTGATACCAAACAAACTTTACGAGGGAATTGCCTGTGCAATCCCTGTTGTTACAGGGGATACACCTGCTATAAGGGAAGTGTTTGAGCACAGGAAGAACATCTTTCTCTGTGAGATTGGTAGTGGAGAGTCTCTTGCTGAGGCACTTTTAGAACTCAAAAGGAACAAAGAACTCAGAAAAGAGATAGGGGTTAATGGATATAAACTTTTTAAGAGAGAGTTTACACCAGATAGGATTGGTGCTGAGGTCTTGAAGGAACTAAAAAAACTAAAAGGAGGTTTCCATGATTGATGGTGTTAAGGTTATAAAATTGAATACCTATGAGGATGATAGGGGTTATCTTGTTGAGATAATCAGGAAGGCTCAGGGAGAGACAGACCCTCATGCAGTGGCACATCAGTTTGGTCAGGTTTACATGGTTGGAGATCCTGTCAGGGGGATTATAAGGGCCTTCCATAAACACAATGAATTGTGGGATTGGTTTTTTATAGCCCATGGAAGCGCCAAATTTGTTCTGAAGGACGACAGGAAGGATAGTCCCACTTATGGGGAAATGATGACTATCATAGGAAGTGCAAGGAATCCAAGATTGATAGTTGTTCCTCCAGGAGTTTATCATGGATGGATGTCCTTAGAAGATGATACTATTCTCATAAGTATTGCAAGCCATACATACAATAGAGAGAATCCTGATGAAGTAAGAATACCACCTGATAGTTTTGGAGACGTCTGGACAGTGAAGGGGAGGTAGTATGATTCTTGTTACTGGTGGCGCAGGATATATCGGTTCTGTTCTTTTAAGGAAGTTGCTGGAGAAGGGTGAAAGGGTTAGGGTTCTTGATACACTGTTTTTCACAGAGATAGGGATAAAGGAGATAATGGATAAAGTAGAAATTGTGCAGAAGGATATAAGGGATGTTGATGAATCTGTCCTTGATGGTGTTGATTCTGTAATACACCTGGCGGGTCTCTCCAATGACCCCACGGCTGAGTATAACCCCGTTGCAAATGAAGAGATGAATACTGTTGCAACGGAAAAACTGGCAAAACTCTGCAAGAAGGTGGGAGTAAGACGGCTTGTCTTTGCTTCAAGTGCCTCAATATATGACCTTGGCTTCTTTGCACCTGATGATATAAAAACAGAGGACAGTCCGGTTGAACCCAGGGCTGCTTATGCTGTTTCCAAGTTTAAAGCCGAAAGGGTTCTTTTAGACCTTATGGATGAAAATTTTTCACCTGTAATTTTAAGGCAGGGGACTGTTTTTGGTTTCAGTCCGAGAATGAGATATGACCTTGTGGTGAATACCTTTGTTAAGGATGCCCTTACCAAAGGAAGACTGAGGCTCAATTGTGGAGGTGAAATGTGGAGGCCTCTGGTTCATGTGAACGATGCAGCAAACGCCTTTATTCTGCTCTCAGAAGCAGATGAGAAAGATGTGAAAGGTCAGATATTCAATCTTTGTTACAGAAATTTTAGGATATCAGAACTTGCCCTGAGAGTGAAGACCACTCTATTTGAACACTTTGGAATAGAGGTTGATATTGAGGCAGATTACTCAAATTTCAAGACAAGATCCTACAGGATGTCCAATGAAAAATTAAAGAAAGCCCTGGGATATGTACCTGAAACCACTGTGGAAGATGCAGTTGTTGATATGGTTAAAAAGATTGAAGAATACAGATACGATGACTTCCTCAACCCGATTTACTACAATATCAAATGGATGACCATGCTGGATGAAATGTCAAAAACCATAAAGAAACTCGGGAGGATCTTTTAATGAAGATTGTAGTAACAGGAGCCAATGGACAACTGGGTTCTGTCCTTGTAAGAGAACTTTCGGATGGTTTTGAGGTTATTCCACTCACCCATGAAGATATAGAGATAGGAGACCCTGAATCCCAGAGAACGGTTCTTTCTGGTATAAAACCAGATGTCTTGATTAACACGGCAGCATTCCACAATGTTCCAAAGTGTGAGGAGGAGAGGGATACTGCTTACAGGGTTAATGGATATGCACTGAAGGAACTTGCAATGCTCTGCAACGAACTTGGAACATACCTTATTCACATCTCAACAGACTATGTTTTTGACGGAAGCAAAGGAAAACCCTATGTTGAGACTGATACACCAAATCCACTGAACACGTACGGTATTTCAAAACTTGTTGGAGAGATATACATAAAGAACTATTCAGAGGACTATGCGATTGTGAGGGTTTCAGGTCTCTATGGATTGAATCCATGCAGGGCAAAAGGTGGCAGGAACTTTGTTGAGACCATGATTTATCTTGCTGAGCAGGGAAAGGATATCAAGGTTGTGGACGACCAGTTTATTACACCTACATTCACCCTTGATGTTGCAAGACAAATGAAAATAATAGTGAAGAATCATATCCAGGGAATAATTCATTGTACCAATGAAGGTGAAACAAACTGGTATGAATTTGCAAGGGCAATATTCAGACTGTCCGGAATAAATGCCAATCTTTCTCCAAGAAAGAGTGACCCTGTGGTAGACATAAAAAGGCCATTCTATTCTGTTTTGGAAAATAAGGTGTTGAAGAACGCAGGGGTGAATGTTATGAAACCATGGCAGGAGGCACTCAAGGAGTATCTTTCAAAAAGGGGATTACTTTAAGAAAGACATATTTCAAGGAGGTAGAGATGTTTGTTTTTTTTATCGCTCTTATAGTCCTCTTAGCAGGGTGTAGGGGCACGGATTATCCACCCGAACTTGTTTCCTATGGTCAATCTGCTGATACTTTACAGGTAGGTGAATCTGCTGTGTTCTGGGCTGTTGCTGTTGACCCTGATGGTGACCAGGTTACCTATTCTTGGAGTGCAAGCCAGGGATACTTTGTTGACCCGGAAGAGGATACAGTTATCTGGCAGTCTCCGGAGAATCCGGCTGTTAACAATGTGAATATTCAGGTGATTATTACAGATGCTACAGGATTGTCCTTCATAAAGAATTTTGAGATAGTTTTAACCTCTGGACCTGTTCAACAAGATACAACTGGAAACCAGCCACCCGGGATAGTGGATTATGGACAGTCCTTATCAAAGGCCCTCCTGGGTGAGAAGGTAAGTTTCTGGATTCATGCTGAGGATCCTGAAGATGATAGGATTTTTTATTTCTGGACCTCATCTTCAGGAATTTTTTCATGCATTGTGGATAGTGCTGTGAACTGGTGGCCAAACGATGTTGGTAATACTGTAAGTGTAGGAGTAATAGCCTACGATTCAAATGGTGCAATGACATCCCATGTATTCCAGCTAAATGTGAACAATGGTGCCTGGAAAAACGGAAGCCAGATTCCTGTGGACCTTTCCAGTCCAGGAACGGTTGTGCTTGATGGAAAAATATATGTTTTTGGTGGGAATTCACATGGACAAACATTGAATACTACCTATATCTATGATCCAACAACAGACACCTGGACAAGGGGTGCTGATATGCCCACAGCCAGGGCTGGTCCAGCAGCAGCCGCATATAATGGGGGAATATATGTTTTTGGAGGAAAGGTTGTTGAGACAAATGAATTTCTGAATGTGAATGAAGTATACGACCCTGCTTCAAATACATGGGAAACAAAGACCCCTATGCCTACTGCGAGACAGAGACATGTTGCATTAACTGTAGGTGATAGGATTTATGTGATTGGTGGATTTGACGGGAACCAGTTTTATGCCATCAACGAAGTTTATGACCCAGAGGCTGATAAGTGGGAAACAAAAACGTCCATGTTCACACCCAGGGATAGGCTTGCTGGAATAGTTTACGATGGATACATCTACTGCATAGGAGGTGGACAGAGTGGATTTTCAACAGTGGATGCAAACGAGAGGTATGACCCCAAGACAGATACTTGGGAGAAACTTAGTCCAATGCCGATTGGAAGAAGGGGCATTGGATACGGAGTTATTGGGGATTTGATAGTTGTTTTTTCAGGAAAATTGTCCTCAGGGGATTATACTAACCGTATTGATGCATACTCCATATCGCAGGATAAATGGATAAGTTCATTTCCTGGAAAACCTACTCCCTGTGAAAGTCCAGCTTCAGCAACTATAAATGATACAATCTATCTTATAGGAGGATGGGATTATTATACCCCCACCCTTAACATCAATGAAATTTTTTATAGGGAGTGATGGATTAAAACCCTTAAACATACTTGACATTAACTGATTATGGCTTAAACTACCAGAAAAAAAGGAGGTAGAATGAATAAGGATACTGTGGTAAAGATACTGGATGTGTTGATAATTATAGCGATAGTTGTCCTGATTTATATCCTTGTACAGCCCCAGTTTGTTAGATACAGGAATCAAACAATAGAGGCACAGATAAAGGCAAATGCATACACAGTTAAGGCCGCAATTGAGCATTACATTGCCGACCATATAGGTATTTATCCAAAGAGTGTTGATGATTTCTGGCCGTATGTTGATGAAGAGGGTGGCATAATAAATCCTTTAACAGGCAATGAAATCCTGAAAACAGAAGTCCACACATTTAAGTATGACGTTCCTCAGGACTATAAGGATGATTCCCCTGGAGGGGTGAATTCTCAGCAGAAGGGTACACCTGGTAGCATTGGTGTTGGGTTTTTCATCCCCATTGGAGATACACTGGTGAAGCACTACGGGGTGATTGGTTTTAACAAAAGCGGTAATCCCCTGTTTTACTTAGACCCAGCAAAGAAGCGCCACATCTTTGTCATATATGGATAAGGGGGATACCCATTCCCCCTCAATCAAGAAATATCTTGACCCTGTTGTTATAACCAGGCTTTCCGGGCTTGAGATAAAGGCTCGTGTTGTTGTTGAGGGTTTTCTCTCAGGCCTTCACTTTTCTCCCCACCACGGTCAGTCATTGGAATTTTCTGAACATCTGCCATACAGTCCTGGTGATTCTCTCCATCTTGTTGACTGGAAGGTGTACGGTAGAACAGAAAGGTTGTACTTGAAGAAGTTTCATGAAGAAACGAACATGAGGGTTTATTTCCTTCTTGATGTAAGCAATTCAATGGGTTATGGTAAACCAGTCTCAAAGGTTGAGTATTCAAAGGTTCTGATTGCTTCCCTCTCGTATCTTCTCCTTGACCAGAATGATGCAGTGGGGCTTATCCCTTTTAATGTAGGTCTTCTGTCCTTTCTACCCCCTATTGCCAGGAGGGATTATATCCACAGGCTTGTATCAAAACTTGAAGCAATAAAAACAGGTGGCAAAACAGATATAATGCAGGTACTTGATTCATTCTCCAGACTTATCAAGAAGAGGAGTTTGATAATCATTGTGTCTGATTTTTTAGACGAGCCAGAGAGGTTTTTTAAACCAATAAGAGGATTTGTCAGGTCAAGGAATGAGATAATACTTCTCCAGGTTTTACATCCAGATGAGATTGAACTTTCAATAAGGAATACAGTTTATTTAAGAGACCTTGAAACAGGTTCCAGAATTCTTGTAAACCCATCTGCCATACGTGCACGTTATAGAATGGCCTTCAATAGATTCCTTGATGAATTGAGACTCAGGGCTGGTGAAACAAGGGCACTTTTTTATACAGTTACCACGGATACACCATACGACCAGGTGCTGATG
>QNDZ01000032.1 GCA_003646055.1 bacterium | reverse complement strand
TCTTGAAGACCTTAAAAGGGTGATTGAGGATGGTTCACTGGCCAAACTCCCTGGTATGGGGGCTAAAAAGGTTGAGAACATCAGGGTTGGGATAGAAATGGTTGAGGGGAAGGGTGGTGGAGAGAGGCGGTTTCCCATGGGGCTTGTGACACCAGTTGTTGAGGAGGTGGTTTCTATACTCTCCAGTATCAAGGGGGTGGAGAAGGTTATTCCTGCTGGCTCTTACAGGCGGTGCAAAGAAACCGTTGGTGACCTTGATTTTCTTACAATCGCAGAGGATCGGGAAAAGGTTATAACAACATTCACAGGAATGCCGATGGTTTCAAGGGTTATTGCCTCTGGAGAAACAAAGGCCTCCGTTATTGAGAGAAATCTTGGCATCCAGATGGACCTGAGGGTTTTACCCTCAGAATCCTTTGGGGCAGCACTCCAGTACTTCACAGGTTCAAAGGCACACAACATAAAACTCAGAGGGATTGCAAAGGATAAGGGGCTTAAAATCAGTGAATATGGTGTTTTTAAGGGTGAAAAATACATTGCAGGTAGAACAGAGGAAGAAGTTTACAGGGCAATCGGGCTGGTCTGGATACCGCCTGAGATGAGGGAGGATAGGGGGGAGGTTGAACTTGCGATGGAGGGTAAACTTCCTGAGATTCTTAAACTTGAGGATATAAAAGGAGACCTCCACATCCATTCAAAGTATTCTGATGGGGCAGATACCATTGAGAAAATCGCAAAATTCGGGAAGTCCCTTGGTTATGAATATGTCGGCATTGCTGACCATTCAAGGAGTGTGAAGTATGCTGGTGGTATGGAGATTGAAGACCTTTACAAAAAGATGGAGGAGATAGAAACCCTGAACAAAAAAATATCAGGTATTACCATACTTATGGGAACAGAGGTTGACATACTCCAGGACGGGAGTCTTGATTACCCTGATGAAGTGCTTGAAAAGATGGATTTTGTAATAGCAGCAGTGCATCAGGGGTTTAAAAAAAATGTCACAGAGAGGATGCTTGATGCAATGGATAACCCCAATGTTGACATAATTGCCCACCCAACGGGAAGGCTCCTGTCTGGAAGAACTGGATACGATGTTGATATTGAGAAGGTTATGGAGAAGGCGGCAGAGACAGGAGTTGCACTTGAGGTTAATGCATACTATGACAGGCTTGACCTGGATGATACAAATTCAAGGATGGCAAAGCAGATGGGGGTAAAACTGATAATTAATACAGATGCTCACAACATAGGGATGATGAGAGATATGAGATTGGGTGTTTGTGTTGCCAGGAGGGCATGGCTGAAAAAAGAGGATGTGCTGAACACCCTTCCATGGAATAAACTGAAAAAGGCATTGAGAAGATGGACAAGTTAGTGATATACGGTGGAAAGAGATTAAAGGGAATTGTTGAGATTAATGGTGCCAAAAATGCAGCTCTTCCAATAATGGCAGGAACCCTTCTTGTGGAGGGCGAGTTTATTATACACAATATTCCCCTTGTAAGGGATGTATTCACAATGTCAGAGGTGCTTGAAACACTGGGGGCAAAGGTAAAAATAGAAGACCATACTGCCATAATAGATACAAGGGGGGCTGTTGGGTACGAGGCACCTTATGAACTGGTGAAGAAGATGAGGGCAAGTTATTATGTACTTGGCCCTCTTGTTTCAAGGCTTGGCAGGGCAAGGGTTTCATTACCAGGTGGTTGTGCAATCGGGGCAAGGCCTGTTGACCTGCACATAAAGGGTTTAAGAGAACTCTCTGTTAAGGTGAACCTTATTCATGGATACATAGAGGCAGAGGCTGAAAGGGTGATTGGTAATGAGATTTTCCTTGAAGGGGTTAAGGGTCCCAGTGTTGGCGCCACCATCAACACAATGATGGCAGCAGTGAGATGCAGTGGTAAAACGATTATTGATGGTGCTGCAATGGAGCCTGAGGTTGTGGATGTTGCCAATTTCCTCAGGACAATGGGTGCTGAAATCAATGGTGCAGGTACGAGGAGGATTGAGATCACAGGTGTGAAGAAGTTAAACCCTGTTGAATACACAATCATACCAGACAGGATAGAGGCAGGGACATATGCGGTTTCTGGCGTAATAACAAATGGTGATATTGTGCTCAGGAATGTAATCCCTGAACACCTTGATGCAGTGCTGAAAAAACTTGAGGAGACAGGGGCAGTTATAGAGAGGAGAGGAAGGGAAATCAGGGTTAAAGGACAGGGCAGGATACGTTCAACAGACATAAGGGTATCACCCTATCCCGGTTTCCCAACGGATATGCAGGCACAGTTCATGGCTCTTCTCTGTATTGCAGATGGAGTGAGCGTGATAACTGAAACCATATTTGAAAATAGATTCATGCACGTTCCCGAACTTATGAGAATGGGTGCTGACCTCACAATTGATGGACAGAATGTGGTTGTGAGGGGTAAACCCTCTCTCAGTGGAGCACCTGTCATGGCGTCTGACCTGAGGGCATCTGCAGCACTTGTGATTGCGGGACTTGTTGCCACGGGAAAAACAGAGGTTTCAAGGGTTTATCACATTGATAGAGGATATGAGAAGGTTGAGGAGAAATTGAAAAGGCTGGGGGCTGAGATATGGCGCGTCAGAGAATAAAAACAGACTTTGCAGTTATAGGTAGTGGACTTGCTGGATTGAACTTTGCACTGAGGGTGGCTGAAAAGGGAGAAGTTATTGTTCTTACCAAGAAATATAAAACTGATGCAAATACAAACTATGCTCAGGGAGGAATAGCAGCGGTTTTTGGGCCCGATGACTCCTTTGAATCTCATATTGAGGATACTGTTAAGGCGGGTGCTGGGATATCAAACCATGAGGCTGTTAAAGTTATGGTGGAAGAAGGTCCAAAACTGGTCAAGGAACTTATGGATATTGGTGTGAAATTCTCCACAAGAAAGGTTGATGGGAAAGAGGTTCTTGACCTCTGGCAGGAGGGAGGGCACTCCCACAGAAGAATTCTACATGCACAGGATTTAACAGGGAGGGAGATTGAGAGGGCACTCCTTGCAAGGGTAAGGGAACAATCCAACATCAGGATATTTGAAAACTTTTTTGTAATAGACCTTGCTGTTGATGATGGGAGGTGTGTTGGAGTATATGCTATAGATGAACAGACCAATGAGATGATTATCATCTCTGCAGGTGTTGTTATGCTGGCTGCAGGTGGAGGTGGCCAGGTATATCTTCACACAACAAACCCTCCTATTGCAACAGGTGATGGGATTGCCATCGGGTTCAATGCTGGATGCAGTGTTGGTAATCTTGAATTCGTACAGTTTCATCCCACCACATTGTATTCAAGAAAGCCAAGGGAGAGAAATCTCCTTATATCAGAGGCAGTGAGGGGAGAGGGAGGGATACTGATTGATAAGAGGGGAAGAAGGTTTATGGAAGAGATTCATCCAGATAAGGAACTTGCACCAAGGGATGTGGTTGCAAGGGCGATTGATAGGGTGTTGAAAGAAACAGGTGATGAGTATGTGTTCCTGGATATAAGGCACATATCTGCTGAAAAAATAAAGGAGAAGTTTCCCAATATATACAGAATGTGTCTTGAGGAGAATATTGATATAACCAGCGAACCCATTCCAGTAGTACCGGCAGCACATTATCTCTGTGGTGGAGTAGCAACTGATTTATGGGGAAAGACTGAACTTGATGGGTTATATGCAGCAGGAGAGGTTGCCTATACAGGCGTTCATGGTGCAAACAGGCTGGCCAGTAATTCATTGCTTGAGGCACTCGTTTTTTCCAGCAGGGCGGCAAGGGCTTCCCTTGAAGATTTTAAACCTGCTGAACCGGAAAATATACCTGAATACAGGGTTGATAAGTGCTGTCCAGATGGAGAGGAGGTTGTTGTTGCACATCTTGTAAAGGAGATAAAGCACACAATGTGGGATTATGTTGGAATAGTCAGGAGTGATGCAAGACTTGAGAAGGCCTTGAAGAGGTTCCCCATCATTCTGGAGGATATACAGGAGGTAATTGATTCAGGTGGCGTTAGCAGGAGGTCCCTTGAGGCAAGGAACATGGCAATCCTTGGGTATCTTATTACGCATTCAGCCTACCAGAGGAAGGAGTCAAGAGGTCTTCATTACAACAGGGACCATCCTGAAACCCTGGACCTTTTCAAAAAACCAACTATCTTAAAAAAGGAGGAGTTATGGAATTTACCTTAACAACAAGGCATTTTCAGCCCACTGAAACATTGAGAAGCAGAATTGAGAAGCACATGGAAAAACTTGACAGGTTCAACAGCCTTATTCAACATGTTGAGGTAATACTTGACCTGGATGGTAACATGCGTAAGGCTGAGATAGTTTTGAAAACCAAAAAGAATATAATAACAGCAAAGGCCACGAACCATGACCCATACACGGCCTTTGACCAGGCATATAAAAAATTGAAATCCCAGCTTGTAAAACTTGATGACAGAATCAGGGAACATAATGGGAAATAGTAAATCCATAAAGGTCAAAGACGTTTATGAGGATAATCAGGAACTGATTGACCTTAAAATGGTAGCAGGTTTCAATGGTCTGGACAGGGAGGTGAGGAGTTCCTATATAAATAGGCCTGCATTTGTTCTAACCGGGTACACAGAGCATTTTCCTGCGTATTCACTGCAGGTTCTGGGAAACAGGGAGATGAACTATCTGAAGAAACTTAAAAAGAAGGAGAGGGAGAAAGCCATTGACAGGCTTCTCTCCTTCTCCATTCCTTGCATAATTATAACAAGGGGGTACCAACCCTTTGATTACTTAAAGAAGGAGTGTAACAGACTTGACATACCCCTGTTTACTGCACCAGGTAATACACATAACATCCAGAAAACACTGCATTTTTATCTTGAAGATAAACTTGCACCTGAAGAGATTATTCACGGAACACTTGTTGATGTCTATGGAATAGGGCTCCTCTTTACAGGTGTGAGTGGTATTGGTAAAAGTGAAACAGCCCTTGACCTTGTTGCAAGGGGGCACAGACTTGTTGCAGATGATGTGGTGAGGGTGAAGAGGAGGGGAAATATCCTGATTGGTGAGGGGGTTGAGCCATCGGAGATATTCAAGCATCATATGGAGATCAGAGGAATAGGGATTGTGAATATAGGATTCCTGTACGGTATCAGGGCATTAAGGCTACACAAGAGGGTGGAGGTAATTGTTAATCTACGCGAATGGAATGCAGAGGTTGATTATACAAGGACGGGGCTTGAAACCCGTTTGACAAACATACTTGGTATTGATCTTCCACTTGTTGAAATCCCCCTTGTTCCTGGGAAGAATATTGCCACGCTCTGTGAACTTGTTGCAATGAATCACATTTTGAAGGAGATGGGTATTGATACTGCAAAGATATTGAACTCTGAACTCATAAAACTGATGAAGAAACAGGCAAAAAAAATAACAAGGCTTGAGGAAGATCAGGAATGAGAATAGTCTTTATTACAGGGCTCTCAGGTGCAGGGAAAACCACGGCCTTAAGGGCACTTGAGGACCTTGGATTCTATTGCATAGACAACCTGCCTGTTCCTTTGATTCTTGAGTTTGTTGAGGTTCTCAAGGGGACGAACATAACACCAGAGAATATTGCCATTGTTGTTGATGTAAGGGAGGGGGAATTTCTTGATGTTTTCAGGGATGTGTTCAGGGAGTTGAAAAAGCAGGGTATAAGAACAGAAATTCTTTTCCTTGAAGCAAGGGATGAGGTTATAAAGAGGAGATATTCAGAAACAAGGAGAAGGCATCCCCTCGGTGATATTGAGACAGGAATTGACAGGGAGAGAGAGAGGCTTAAGGTCATTGCTCCTCTATCTACAAGGACTGTGGATACCACCCACCTTTCCGTTCACGAGTTAAGGGAACTCGTTTCCAATATCTTTGGAGGAGGACGGCTTTTTTATTTGAATATAATAGCATTTGGATTTAAGTATGGATTGCCTGAAAATGCTGACCTTGTGTTTGATGTTCGCTTCTTACCGAACCCTCACTTTGTTGAAAAGTTGAGGCCGCTCACAGGAAGGGATAAGGCAGTGAGGGATTTTGTCCTCCAGAAAAAAGAAACAGCAGGATTTCTGAGAAGAACAATATCTTATTTAAGATACCTTATACCATTTTACAAAAATGAAGGGAAGGTTTATCTAACAGTTGCCTTTGGGTGCACGGGTGGGAAACACAGGTCAATTGTTATTGCAGATGCAGTATATGAGAAACTTTCCAGTGACTTTGAGGATATAAGAATAATTTACAGGGACCTGGGCAAAGAGTAAGATTACCTTTTCTTTTTCTTTGTTGATAGGAGCTTGAGTTTCTCTTTCACCACCCTTATAGGCCGTGCAAAATTAAATTCCTTGTAAATCTCCTGTGCCTTTTTGTAGTAATCCCTTGCCCTTTTCTTATCACCTAAAATTCTGTAAAACTCACCTGCATTGAAGCATGCATCAGCAGTAACACTTCTGTCAACATCCTTCTCCGCTTCCTTGAGGTAGCGTTTTATGTATCTCTCACCCCACTTGTCCCATTTCTTGAATGCATAACACCTTGCAAGTTTTGCATAGGCATCCCAGAGTGAATATTTATGTTTTGACTTCTGGGCCTCAGGCATCACCTTGTCCTTTATAATGTATATTGCCTTTTCAATGGCTGTTAAATCAGGTTCTTCCTCTGCTTTTTTTAGTATAAGTTCTACTTCAAGAGAGTGTATCCAGGATTTAAGTGTTTTGTCCTCAATCTGTGGGAACATGGATTTTGCTTCATTTATCAGTTTTTCAGCCTCATCAAAGTTATGCAAAGCATCTATATATACGACAATGAGGCTGCTAAGGAGTCTGATAATCCACTCATTGTTGTTATTCTCACGAGCAATTGTTAGCGCCTGCTCATAGAAATTCGTTGCCTCTTCTATGAAATCATTAATAAACATAATAAACCCAAGATTTCTGAGAAGAAGGAGTTTGTTGGATATATCACCAACCCATTCTGCTATTCTCAGGGCCTTCCTGAAGTGTTCTTCTGCCTTGTGTATAAGGTTCATCCTTAAGTAGAGAGACCCAAGGTTGTTGAGCACTGATGCCTCTCCACTCTTATACCCTGTTTCTATGTATATCTCAAGTGCCTTGGAATAGTAATTTTCCGCCATTTCATAATCGTTCTGTTCTGCATAGATAACCCCTGCATCAAGATATATGTGGGCTATTCCTATTCTGTCATTCAGTTTTTGCTTCAGTTCCATGGCCTCGTGGTAATACTTCATAGCACCTTTATAGTCTTTTTCGTCTGCATGAAGTACAGCATGGATTGTGAGTGCCTTTGAGTATTCATGCCCGAATTTTTCCTTGTCAAGTTTTTCCATAACACTGGTTATCTTCCTGTGTGCTGATTCCATTTTACCAAGGCCTCTGTATGCCCATGCAATCTCAATGTCCGTGATAAGTTTTTTGTTCTTATCAGTGAATAGTTTTCTCCCTTTTCTTAAAACCTTCAGGGCATTGGAGTAATCGCCCATCTGTGCAAATGCCCAGCCAAGTTTTTGATAACATTCTCCCTTTAATGTGCCAGATGCCAGTGAAACGGCCTCTTCAAGGAAGGAGATAGCGTTCCTGTAATCACCCTTCAACACACTCACCTCTCCCATCATAAGGAGGACTTCCACCCTTCTTTCTCTGGGAACTTCACCCTGGAGTGCCCATGAAAAGAATTTCAGTGCTTCATCATGTGCATAAACATCCTTTGCCTTCATTCCTGCCTGTATTGCAAAGTCAAGGAGTTTTTTCTTTTCTCCTCCCATAAAGTAATGGAAGGCCAGTTGCTCATGCCAGTATGGAATATCCCTGAAATGATTCTCTATTACATTTGCAATGTCCAGATGTAACTTCATCCTTTTGCCTCTGGGAATGGTGGTGTAAACAACCTGTCTGAATACATCCTCAGTAAAGTAATAACGGAGATTCGGTGTTATCTGTTTCAAAAGACCCAATGAAACAAGTTCATCAAGTATATCATACAATTCACCTTCATTATAACCAGAAATCTGGAGGAGAAGAGAAAAGTCAAAATCCCTTCCAATACATGCGGCAATCTCAACAACCCGTCTCTTTTCATCATTTAGGAGTTGAAGTTTATAAAGAACCGTGTCCTCAATTGACTTTGGTATGGGAATAGATGGCCTTTTGCTTATAAACCATGCATCACCTGTTTTATGGAGAGTCTGGGTCTTATGAAGTTCTTTTAAAATTTCCTCAATAAAAAAGGGATTACCACCACTCTCCCTGTAAACATACTCAACAAGTTCGTTGCTCGCCACACCCTGTAAAATTACCTCAATCATCTCCTTTGCATATATCTTTTCAAGAGGGTCAAGCATAAGCAGTTTGTACAGCCTTTCCCTTCCCAGTATTCTGATTGTTTCCTCAAGGGGTGTCTGGGCTATTTCTTCAATTCTGTAAGTACCGAAGATGGGGATACCCTGAATGGTTTTTATGAGGTAATAGAGGAGTTCAATGGTTGATTCACTTGCCCAGTGGAGGTCATCAAAGAGTAATGCGAACTTTATCTTCTTTGAAAGGGAGATGAGGAATTGTTGAATACTCTCAAACAGCATGAATTTATCACCAACAAGGGGTTCTAAATAACCTGAAACAATTGGGATTATCCTGGATATCTCCCTCTTCTGCTGGATGTTTAAATCATTCACATAAACATCCCTCATCTCATCCTCATGGGTCTGAATGATGTTGTTGAATAAATCCCTTATGGCAAAATAGGGTGAAGAATGCATCGTTGCATAAGAATGACCTGTAAACAGCACAAGCCCTGGCATACTGCTTACCACATCCTTCACAAGCCTGGTCTTGCCCACACCTGCACCACCACCAACAATGAATAAACCACGAGATGAATCAAGTATATGTCTCTCAATCTCCTTCATCTCATTCTTCCTGTCTATTAAATGGGGAGTGGGTATCACAAGTTCACTCAACTCCTCACCAATAACACCAACACTACCCTTGCCCTTCCTCTTTGCTGAGTAAAGACGCCTGTCAGCAACCTTGAAGAGTTCCTCCCATGTTTCCCCATCAATGGGAAAGGTGGCTATACCTGCACTGGCTGATAACTTTATCCCTGAAAAGGTCTGACGCTTTGCCTGGTCAATGATCCTTTCCGCCACAACCTGAGCCTGCTCCCTCGGAGTGTTGGGAAGAAGGGCTATGAACTCATCACCACCATACCGGGTTATTACATCCGCCTCCCTCAGGGTTCCCTTTAAGTACTGGGCAAATAACTTCAAAACAAGGTCACCCTTCAAATGACCATGAACATCGTTCACTTCCTTGAAGTCATCAAGGTCAAGAAGAACTATGGAAAATGGTAATCTATACCTCCTGGATTTCTTTATCTCACCATCAATCCAGTGAAGTAGATACCGCCTGTTGTATACTCCTGTTAAATCATCTAAAAAAACATCCTTCGGTATCGCCATAAAATAATTCAAGCAGAAATTAAACAAAAAGTCAAGGGTTAAGTTGTTAATTTTTTTGAAAAAAATATCATTTTTTATATATGGACAATGTTCCTATTATGATTTACAATCCTTGACAAACAATATAAAGAGAAATTAAATAGTAAAAAAAGGAGGAGTTTATGAAGGTACTTTCTGTGGATGAAATGAGGATGCTGGATAAGAAGACTATAAAGGGGCTTGGCATACCAGGAACAACCCTTATGGAGAACGCAGGGATCGGTGTGGTGGAGATGATTAGGGATACGGTTTCATTGGATTTGCTCCAGAGCGTGTGTGTAGTATGTGGTAAGGGGAACAATGGTGGTGATGGATTTGTTGTGGCAAGGCATTTGTGGAATGAAGGGATACATGTTGATGTTGTTCTGTTGGGTGAGAAGAAGGATGTTAAAGGAGATGCACGCATAAACCTTGATGTTGCAGAAAAACTTGGAATTCCAATCCATCTGTACAATAAATTGAAGAAAAGAGGATTAAGAAAGTTGCTTAACAATGCTGATGCAGTTGTTGATGCCATATTTGGGACAGGTTTCAAAGGCAGACCAGAGGGTATTTACAGGGATGTTATTCAGGAGATGAATATACATGGTAAACTCATATTCAGTATAGATGTTCCATCAGGTGTGAACGCAGATACAGGTGAGGTTGAGGGTGAGGCAGTATTTGCAGATGCAACCTGTACCATGGCATTCATAAAGAAAGGGCTTCTGCTTTATCCTGCCCGTTACTTTGTTGGAGAACTCTATGTTACAGATATTGGCATTCCCCCTCAGATCGTTGAGGAGGAGGATTTAAGAATGGAATTACTTGAAGATGATTTTGTTAAGCCACTTCTACCGGTCAGGTTTCCCTATTCTCATAAAGGGGTTTATGGTAGGGTTGGTGTTATTGCTGGGTCGCCCGGTTTTACCGGTGCAGCATGTTTAACCTCTGAAGCAACATTAAGGGCAGGTGCAGGGCTGGTTTATATATTCACACCCGATGGTTTACTCCCCATCTATGAAACAAAACTGACAGAGGTGATAAAAGTGCCCATAGGAGGGGATGCTGTATATGAGCCCGCTATGATTGAAAAAATCAGGAAGAGAATTGCAGGGCTTGATGTCCTTGTTATTGGACCTGGTATTGGAACTGCAGAACCTACAAGGATGTTTGTTAAGAAACTCCTTAAAGAATGGGATGGTTTTTGTGTAATAGATGCAGATGGGCTGAATAACATTGAACCAGAAGACCTGAAAAACTCAAAGGGAAGATGGATAATCACACCCCACCCTGGAGAGTTTTCAAGACTAACAGGTAAATCCATTGCAGAGATAGAAAAAGACAGGATAGGAAGTGCAAGAGAATTCTCTGAAAAACACGAGGTCATTGTTGTTCTGAAAGGGGTTCCAACAATCATTGCCACACATGAAGGCTTTATTTACATAAACTCAACGGGTAATTCGGGGCTTTCAAGTGGTGGGTCTGGTGATGTTCTAACAGGGCTCATAGGTGGATTCCTTGCACAGAGTAAATCCCCATCCCTCTCTGCAATTACAGGTGTTTACATTCATGGCAAGGCAGCGGACATTGCAATGGATGAGGGTGAAAACGAATACTCATTGATTGCTGGAGACCTCCTTTACTTTATTGGCGGTGCTATAAGCAGCCTTGAAGAGGAGGAATAGTGCTCTGCGATACAAGACTTCTTCTAAATATGGCGAAAGATAGGGGGGTCTGTGCCTTCAACATATATAATTTTGAAACACTCAAGGCCATTGTTGATGTAGCAGAGGAGTTGTTGATTCCTGTTATTATTCAGGTGTCTGAGGGAGGACTTGAGTATGGAGGTGGTCCTTCACTGGTGAATCTTGTTAAGACCCATCTCGAAGGAACAAAGGCGCCCTATGCCCTGCACCTTGACCATGGCAGAGATATTGATGTTATAAGGTCTGCCATAAAATGGGGATTCACATCCATCATGGTTGATGGCTCACACCTTCCCTTTGAGGAGAACCTGAAATTTACACAGATGGTGGTTGATATTGCCCACAGGGCAGGAATACCTGTTGAGGCTGAACTTGGAACCATAGGTGGAACAGAGGATAAAATAACAGGGGATATGCACCTTGTTGACCCTGAAGAGGCAGAGATTTTCGTAAGCAAAACAGGGGTTGATTTCCTTGCACCTGCTGTTGGGACTTCTCATGGTGCCTTTAAGTTTAAAGGGAAACAGGAAATTAGATTTGATTTGATTGAGGAGGTGTCAAAGAGGACGGGTGTTCCCCTTGTTCTTCATGGTGCATCTTCCCTTCCAGGATGGTTGCTTGATGAGGCAGAAAGGAGTGGGGTGGATGTTGAAGGGATGAATGGTGTTCCATATGAGGTCCTGAAAGAGGCAGTAAGAAGGGGTATAAGAAAACTGAATGCAGATACTGACCTAAGAATTGCATTCATTACAGGCTTGAGGAATTCATTGATGGAGAATCCCGGTGTTATTGACCCGAGAAAACATCTAAACAGGGGTATGGAATGGATAAAGAGAATTGTAAGGGAGAGAATGGAGATACTGTGGAACCTGTGAGCGTGTTTGACAGGTTTTACAGCATAGTGAAACGATTGAGAAGGGATTGTCCCTGGGACAGGGAACAGACCCTTATAAGTCTTTCAGAGTATCTTATTGAGGAAGGGTATGAAGTGATACATGAGATAAGGGAAGACAACATTGATGGTGTGAAGGAAGAACTTGGTGATGTCCTTCTTGTTACATTGATGCTACTTGCAATACTTGAAGAAAAGGGATTTGACCATGAAAGAATAGTGGAAGGTGCAATTAACAAGATCATTGCACGGCATCCACATGTTTTTGGTAAAGACAGGGCAAAAAGTGCAGAGGAGGTTCTTGAGAAGTGGGAGAAGAGGAAAGGGAAAGGTTGGAAGGAGATTGGGGTTGGGCTTCCTGCATTGATTCGTTCCTTTCGATTACAGGAGAGGGCTTCAAGAAAAGGTTTTGACTGGGATGATGTTTCAGGTGTTTATGAGAAGATTCACGAGGAAATAGAGGAGATAAAAAGGGCAGA
>QNDZ01000031.1 GCA_003646055.1 bacterium | reverse complement strand
GGAGTAGTCAATAGCCCTTGCATTACCTGTTGGTTCCTCACCAAGAAGATATGCAGTCTCCTTTGAATGGAGTCTCCCTGTAAGTTTTCCATTCTTTATCAGGTATGTCTTTCTTGCTGGTGTTCCCTCATCATCATAGTGGTAGGAACCCCTCAAACCATACATTTTCCCATCATCAATAACATTGAGGTTATCCGGCCCAAACCTCTTTCCTATCTTCATAATCTCAAAAAGTTTCCTGTTTTCAAACACATGGTCTGCCTCACTGAGGTGGCCAAAGGCTTCATGTATAAAAACACCAGCAAGTTTTGGGTCAAGTATTACTGTGTACTTCCCACCCTCAACCTTCTCTGCGTTCAAAAGGTCCACTGCTGTTTTTGCAACATCCTCGGCCATCTCCTCAAGGGAAGTAACAGAGTTGAACCCCTCCTGTTCACCGTAGGAATCAAAGGCTGTTTGAACATTCGTCCCATCCCTGGCAAATGCTGTCATTCTTATACCTGTATAAATACGCTCTTCCATTATTTCAGTTCCCTCTGTATTAAAAATCCATCTCCTGTCAAAGTGGTCAAGATATCCCACCACTGTGTTGAATACGCCCTTATTTGAAAGAAGAATTTTGTTGTATTTTTCAGCCAGTTGTTTCTTTTCCTCAAGTGAGAACTTTCTCGGGTCATCGGGAAGTTTGATTTTAACCTTTCTCTTAACCGGTTTCAGTGACCTCAAACCTCCCTTTCCAGACGACGTGAGTCGTGCCATCCCCTCTGCCTCTCTCAATTTCTTTTCAAGACCTTTGAGTTCAGTAAAAGAGACAAATCCCCAGCCACCTCTGTGGAATGCCCTTATGTTTCCGAACATTCCATAAGATTTACCTGCTGATTTTAAAACCTTCCCATTAAAATCCACATGGGATTTCTCATACTCTTCAATGTGTATCTCAACATAATCCACGCTTGCTTTTTCAAGCAACCTTTTTATTTCTTCCACTGGCTACCTCCTTCCTATTGCTATGGTCTTTTTATGCACAACCCGTTTTATTCCTTCAAAATCCTTTATACAAACATATAAAATATAAACACCTTTTTCTGCCTGTCCACCCCCATTTTTTCTACCATCCCATCTGAAGTATGCTACATCTCCTCCTGAATCAAAAACCTCCCTGTATATCCTTCTGCCCCTCAGGTCAAAAATGGAAACTTCTATATGGTTCCTGACAAAAGGAAGTGGGATTGTTGAAAGTAGAACCTCATCCCTTCCATCCCCATCCGGTGTAAAAACACGGGGATAAACACTGAATTCTTCACCTTCATTTTTTTCTGTGAATACAGAGTTTTGTCTCCCTGGTGTTCCTCCTGGATAAACAGAACATGACCATGAAGCCTGGTCTCCTGATGGAAGCAGGGGATTTAATCTCTCAATGGTATATCCTCTCTCTATTTCCGTGTAAATCACCCTGTCCATACAGAATGTATCACCTGTGAAAAGCAGGACACTGTCCTCTTCGTTTGAGAGTGACAATGAATGGGTTATCAGTTCTGACTCTGGCATACCATATACTGCAAAGAATTCAGTGGAGTCATCAGCCACGATTAAATATCCCAGGGGTGGAACCGATACATCCGGGAGAGGTTTACCCTCAAGCAACCATCCACCTATGGATACAGGGTATGCAAGGGTATTGTATAACTCTATCCACTCACATCCCATCTCAGGTGCAGCCATTATCTCATTGACAACCACATCACCCACAACATCTCCAACCCTGATATACCCATAGGCAGAAGAAAAAGAGGTCTTTGCCCTGATCAGATGAACCCCTTCAGAAAGGCTTATGTTTCTGGTTAAAATAAGTGTATCTCCTGGTGATATACTTAAACCCTGCTTAAATAATACTTCATCATCTGAAAGGTCGCCATCCCTGTTGTAGTCGTCAAAAACAATGAGTGTATCTTCCACTGAATGGATACCAGGGTTTTTCAATACTAGTTTGATAAGTGCATCAGAAAGAGAGAATGAATTGATGTATATCCCGTCCCCAATATATATGGAATTTCTTCTTCCAGGTGTTGACCCTGTTGAATCAATTGACAATCCAGTGTTCTCAATGTCTGCTGAAAGGTAAGGGTTAATTCTTTCATAGGAAAACCCATCTTTATTGGTTTCTCCCTGGACAAAAATATCAATTGTATCCCCATTCTGATTTATTAAATAGACTGTATCCTTTGAACTCAATCCATCACCAATGGTTGTGTCATCCACCCTGAGTATGATTGTGGAATCTGTAAACCTGTATGGCTGAAGGTGGGTTCCATCCCCTGAATCCACATACTCAGGGTCAAGGATAACACCATAAAATCCTGGAGGGATTAATGTTGTGCCTGTAATGGCATTGGTGTCAGGAAATGCATCTGTCCAGGGTTCAATTGCATCTGAAACGGTTCTGTCTGCAATAAAAAATTGTGAAATATCAATGGTGTCATTCCCGATATTCAATATCTCTATAAATTCGTTTCTATCCCCTGGTGAACCGCTACCAGATTCAAACCCTGCTGGATTTGACATTACTTCATTGATTACGATGGCAGAAAATATTATGAAAACTGGCATGGATTATTTTCTCCCTATCATCCTTAAAAACTCCTCCTCTGTTATTGTTTTTACACCAAGTGAAATTGCCTTTTTATACTTTGACCCAGGGTCTTTACCCACAACAACAAAGTCTGTTTTTTTACTCACGGATGAGGACACCTCACCCCCAAGCCTTATAACCTCTCTCTGAGCCTCATCCCTTGTCATTGTCTCAAGTGCACCTGTGAATACAAACTTCTTCCCTTGAAGGGGCTTCTCCCCTTCCTCCAAAACCTCCTCCTCCATTCTGACCCCTGCCTTCCTCAACTTTTCAAGCACCCTGAGATTACCCTCCTGCTCAAAAAATTGCTTTATGCTCCTTGCACTGATTGGACCAATACCCTTAATCCCTGCAAGTTCCTCAAATGAAGCCTCCTTCAATCGGTCAATTGAATGGTATCTGTTTGCAAGAATCCTTGCTGCGTGGATACCTATATGTCTGATGCCAAGACCGAATATCAACCTTTCAAGTTCCCTCTGTTTACTTGCCTCAATCTCCTGCAAAAGATTTTCTGCTGATTTTTCTCCCATCCTTTCAAGTGATGATATATCTTCCTTTTTCAGGTAATAGAGGTCTCCATAGTCCTTAACAAGTCCTCTCTCAACCAGCATATCCACGAGCACATCACCAAGCCCTTCTATGTTCATTGCATTTCTGCTTCCATAGTGTAGTATTCTACCCTTTATCTGTGCAGGGCATGCAACATTTATACATCTCCACGCTGCCTCGCCTTCCTCCCTGACAAGTTTTGCACCACAAACAGGGCAGGTATCAGGGAATACAAATTCCTTCTCTTTACCCGTTCTTCTGTCCTTCACAACCTTAACAACCTTTGGTATAATCTCTCCACCCTTTTCAACAACCACATAATCCCCAACCCTTATGTCCTTTCTCCTTATCTCGTCCTCATTGTGGAGGGTTGCCCTTGATACAGTTGTTCCTGAAATAAAAACAGGTTCAAGAATTGCAACGGGTGTCACAACCCCTGTCCTACCAACACTCAACTCAATCTTTACAAGTTTTGTTACTGCCTGTTCAGCAGGAAACTTATATGCAATTGCCCATCTTGGCGCCTTCTCAGTTTCTCCGAGATTCCTCTGAAGTGTAAAGTCATTCACCTTTATCACCATTCCATCAATGTCAAAATCAAGTTCTTTTCTCTTCTCGTTCCACTCCTCAATTATGGGGAAAACGGCGTCTATACCTTTAACAACCCTGAGAAAAGGAGTAACTTTGAACCCTATCTCCCTCATTTTTTCAATGGAGGAGGCATGTGTCCTCAAACCATGAGGTGGTTCTGGTATTGTATGGATGAATATATCAAGTTTTCTCTCTGCAACAACCTTCGGGTCAAGATTCTTCAGTGTGCCTGCTGCCGCATTCCTTGGATTTGCAAAAAGTGGTTCACCTCTTTTTTCCCTTTCTTTGTTCAACTCCTCAAATGCCTTCCTTGGCATGTAAACCTCTCCCCTTACCTCAATGTTCATAAATTCCTCTTCTTCTGTGAGGAGCCTTAGAGGGACTGTTTTTATTGCCCTCAGATTATTGGTAATCTCATCACCAATGTGTCCATTACCCCTTGTTGAACCCCTGTAAAATTTTCCATCCCTGTATTCCAGACTCACTGCAACACCATCTATCTTGAGTTCAACTGCATACTCAATCTCCTCGTCTGTTTCCAGCAATCTCTTAACCTTTCTATCAAATTCCCTCACCTCTTCCTCACTGTATGTGTTGTCAAGTGAGAGCATGGGTATCGTGTGCTCAACAGTTGGGAATTCACCTGTTATTGCATCACCAATCCTTCTGGTCGGTGAGTCAGGGGTTATAAGTTCTGGATACTTCTCTTCAAGTTCCTTGAGTTTCTTTACAAGCATATCATACTCATAATCACTTATAACAGGGTCATTGAGTACATAGTACCTGTAGTCGTGATAACTTATCTCTTTCCTTAACCTCTCAACCTCTTTCCTTATATGTTCTGGAATCATAAACCCTCCTCAGTCTGACTGCCTCCTGAGAAAGGTTGGTATTTCAAGGTCATCCCTTTTAATCTCTTTGTTCTCCACCTGTGGAGTATGTCTGAATCCCTGGGAGATGTAGAGATTATCAATCTTTATTTCTCTATTCTCTATACCTGTTGCAATCAGTGTAACCTTTGCACTGTCCTTAATGTTGTTATCAACAACCACACCAAAGACCAGTTCAATGTTGTCACCAAGGGCGGTGTGCACATACTCCATCATCTCGTTCAATTCCTCATTTGTGAAACTTTCGCCATCAATGGTAAGGTTCAGAAGCACATGCTTTGCCTGACCAAACTCAAAGTCTTCAAGGAATGGACAATTCAGTGCCTCCTGGATTGCATCAACCGCCTTATTCTCACCTTTACCAATTCCAACACCAAGAAGTGCCCGTCCACTGTTGGACATGACCTTTCTCAGGTCTTTGAAATCAAGGTTAATCAACCCTTCCTTTATAAGCAGGTCTGCTATACCCTGAACAGCCTTTGCCGGTATATCCGCTGTAATACCACCGAGTGCCTTTGCAAGTGGTATATTCTTCACTGCCATAATCTTGTCGTTTGGTATTATAACAATCGTGTCAGCAACCCTGCTCAGTTCAGCAATTCCCTCTTCTGCTATCTTCATTCTGTTTCTACCCTCAAATGTAGCAGGTTTTGTTACAACTGCAACAGTGAGAGCACCCATCTCCCTTGCCAGTGAAGCAACAGCAGGGGATGCACCTGTTCCTGTACCACCACCCATACCAGCAACAATGAAGACCATGTTTGCATCACCAATGGCAGCCTTGATGTCCTCTCTGCTCTCTTCAGCGGCTTCTCTACCAATCTTTGGGTCTCCTCCTGCACCATTCCCACCTGTAATCCTCTCTCCAAGTTGCACCTTCTCCTTGGCAAGGGACTTCTTTAAATCCTGAGCATCCGTGTTCATTGCCCAGAATTCTACACCATTGATACCCTTCTCAATCATGTAGTTAACCACATTGCCCCCACAACCTCCAACCCCAATCACCCTTATCTTTGCTGGAAACTGCTCACCTTTGGCAAGGTTAAACATACCTCCTCCTTTCTTTAAAAGAATTCCTCAAACCAGGATTTCATCTTTTTGAACAGTGTTTCCAATCCCCTTCTGCCACTGCTTATCAATTGCTGTCTCTCCTCATGTTGCAGACTGTACAGTATTAATCCAACTGCTGTGGCAAATGCAGGGTCGTGAACGATATCCTTAAGACCAAAGAGACCTTTTTCTGGTATCCCCATTTTCACTGGAAGACCGAACACCTCTTCTGCTACTTTTCCAATCCCTTTGAGTTTGGCAGTCCCACCTGTAATCACCAATCCGGCTGTTAAAAGTTCAAATGGGATAACATCCTTTATCTCCATATATGCAAACTCAAGAATCTCCTGAAGCCTCATGGAAATGATGTTTACTACAATGTCTATTGACACATTCTTTTCCTCTCTCCCTGCTATTCCTGGAACAGGGACAAGAACCTCAGGGTCTTCAATAAACTCCTTTGATGCAGCACCGTACTTCACCTTAATCTTTTCTGCAACCTCCCTTGATGTTTTGAGACCCTTTGCCAGGTCGGATGTGATGTTCTCACCACCAAGGGGAACAATAAAGTTTCTGTTCAGAGTCCCATTCAGGAACAGGGCAATGTCTGTTGTTCCACCACCAATATCCATAAGAATAACACCAAGGTCTTTTTCATCCGGTTCAAGAACACTGTATGATGATGCAAGTGATTGCAAAACAACATCACTCACTCCATATCCTGCCCTCTCAACACATCTCACAATGTTGTTCACCGCATTCACATCACCAACAATAAGGTTCGCCCTCAATTCAAGCCTCTTACCAAACATACCAACTGGATTTTTTATTCCTGGTTGATGGTCAACAATGTATTCCTTTGGTATTTCATGGAGAAGCCTACCGGTTGTCAGTGTTATTTCCTTGGCGTTTTCCATTGCCCTTTCCACATCCTCTTTGGAAATCTCTCCACTCTCACTTGATACTGCAATAACCCCATTTGCATCAATGGTTCTGATATGTTCACCTGATATTCCTGTAACCACATTCCTCACCTGAACACCCGCAATCCTCTCTGCTTCCTCCATTGCCTTCTGTATGGACATCACAGTTTCGTCCATATTCACCACAGTTCCATTTTTAAGACCCCTTGAAGGAGAGGTTCCAACACCAATAATGTTCACCTCTCCATTACTGCTTATCCTTGATATAACAGCAGCGATCTTGGTTGTCCCCACATCCAGTCCCACAACAATTTCTCTATCCCTTGCCACCTTTCACCTCCTCTCTGTATATGATTAAATCACCAAACCTGAGGTCAAATTCACCAGATGGAAGACCTGATTTTATAAGTAGTTCTGTCTTTCGCGCCTTTTCTCTATATTCTGACCTGCCCCATAAAATCCTGTATCCCTTCATCCTTGTAACAGGACCATCTTCGGTTATGTAAACCCTATCCACATCCTTCAAAATCCTTATGAGGGAGACTGCAAGGTTTATATAACTCTTGTTTCCCTTGATTTCAGGGAGGGTATCAACACCTTCCCACTGGAACACAACCCCGTTCCTATCCACCCCATACTTTTCTCCCTTCTCAATGTAAACAGCAACAGGGGTTCTCAGGTATGTGTGAATTACCACCATGCCCCATGGAAACCTGAACAACCTTACATTTTCTATCCGCTTATCCTTCAGGATTTCTCCCCTCAATCTCTCTGTATTCAATCTGTATATGTGTTTCCCCTTCAAATTTCCCTTCATAACAATATCCCTGCCATTGCCTGTATAAACAACTTCTAAAACTGGCATGAAGAAATAGTAGGCCAGCATGCCTGCAAGTATGATGGGGGTTAATATAAACCAACCCTTCTTAATCCTCTTCTTTGACAACAACAACCTCCTCTTCAAGTTTGATGCCTGTTTTCTCATAAACCTTCTCTTTCGCAAGATTTATAAGGCTTATAACATCCTCTGTTCTTGCATTCCCTGTGTTTTCAATGAAGTTTGCATGCTTTCTGGAAAACATTGCACCACCAATCCTTGTGCCGGGGAGTCCTGCTTCAAGCAACAGTTCCCATGCCTTCTTCCCCTCAGGGTTTTTGAAAACCGAACCAAAGGTCTTCCTGTCCAGTGGTTGTGTTTTCTTCCTCCTCTTTCTGAAATCCTCCATTTCCTCAAGTATCTTATTCCTCTCTCTCTCTTCAAACTCTACAACGGCCTCAACAACCACCATGTCCATAACCGATGAAAACCTGTAGCCATACCTGTATTCAATATTTTTCAATTCGCCTTCAACCACGCATAACACACCTTTGATATGAGGGCCTATCTCATACCCATAAGCACCTGCATTCATTCTTACAGCCCCACCCACAGAGCCAGGGATACCTGTAAGCCCTTCCAGTCCTCCAAGACCATTTTCTGCGGCTTTCCTGAGCAGGGCTTCAAGTCTCACTCCTGCCTCAACCTTCACAAGGTTCTTCTCTATTATCATATTGTTCAGGTTATCAGTTTTTATAACAACACCCCTGAAGCCAGAATCTGGGAAAAGGACATTGCTTCCCAGTCCCATAACAAACCATCTCACACCGCTATTCTCAAGGGTGCAGACCAGTTTAAGGAGTTCATCTGCATCTTCAGGAAAAACAAGGAAGTCTGCCTTACCACCTGTTCCGATGGTTGTCCAGTTGCTCAATGGTTCATTCACAAGCACCTTTCCCCTGAAGTCAGATGGTATCAAGGAAAACCTCCCCTATTCTGTAAATGTTTCCTGCACCAATGGTTATCACCATATCACCATCCTTCACAATCCCTTTCAGGAAATCTGGAATCTCCTCCATTTTCTCAATATAGTGAACCTCTCTATGTCCATAATTCCTGATTGCATCTGCTATAATCTTACCTGTAACACCGGGTATTGGGTCTTCCCTTGATGGGTATATATCTGTCACAATAACAACATCTGCATCCCCGAATGAACTGCCAAATCTATCCTTCAGGAGAATTGTCCTTGAATAAAGGTGGGGCTGGAAAATGGCAATTATTCTGCCTTTCCACCCATCCCTTGCTGTTTTTAATACAGTGAGAATCTCCCTTGGATGATGGGCATAATCATCATAAACAGTTATTCCTCTTCTTTTACCCTTCAGTTCAAATCTCCTTATCACCCCTGTGAACCCCTCTATTGCCTCCTTTATCTTCTCAAATGGAAGGCCTGCCTCAATTCCAACCCCTATTGAAACCACTGCATTATAAACATTGTGAAGTCCTGGTATCTTTAGTGACACCCTTCCAAACCTTGTTCCATTGCCCTGAAATACAAAGGAATAGTTAAAACCCTCCTTCTCAATATCAACTGCCTTTATATCTGCATCCATAGAAAGTCCATAGGTTACAATTCTTCTATCAATTTTACCTTTTATATCCATGGAATTGGGGTCATCATAGCAAAGATAAACACTTCCGTAAAAGGGAACCCTTCCAGCAAACTCTGAAAAGGCCTTCTTTATGTCTTCTATATCAACATACATATCAAGATGTTCCTCATCAATGTTTGTTATCACTGCAATGGTGGGAAAGAGTTTAAGGAAAGACCTGTCACTCTCATCAGCCTCTGCAACAAGATAATCACCCTTACCAAGCCTTGCATTTATGCCAGTAATCTTCAATCTCCCACCAACAATGATGGTTGGGTCAAAACCACCGTAATTCAATATATGCCCGATGAGGGATGTGGTTGTTGTCTTTCCGTGTGTTCCTGCAACTGCAATGGAGTATTTCATCCTCATGAGTTCTGCAAGCATCTCTGCCCTGGGAATTACAGGGATTCCCCTTTTCCTTGCCTCAATTATTTCAGGATTATCCATTCTTATGGCTGAAGAATAAACCACCACATCAGCATTCCCCACATGCTTTCCATCATGGCCGATCCATACCTTAATTCCCAGACCCCTTAGCCTTTCAACATTTCCACTCTCCCTCAAATCACTCCCTGATACCTGATAACCCATTGTGTATAGAAGTTCAGCAATCCCACTCATCCCTATACCGCCTATACCAATAAAGTGAATCTTCTTAATCTCTCCAAACATTTTTTATCATCTCCTCTGCTATTTTGATTGAAGGTGCTCTGTTCAATATCCCCTCTTTTTTACCATAGAGTTTTTCTACCAGGTCTTTTATAAGTTCAGGTGTAACCTCTTCTTCCCTTACAACCTTTATATTCATCCTCATTGCCTCTGCCTCTTTTGCATTGTGATACTGGTGGTCAAGGTATGCATAGGGATATGGTATGATGATTGCAGGAAGTCCTGTAAAGAGAAGTTCTCCTATGGTCATTCCTCCACCTCTTGAAATCACAACATCTGCCACAGAGTATGCAAGTTCCATTCTATCAAGGAACTTAAAGCACCTTGCCCTTTCAAGTTCACTGCAATTTTCAACACCCAGTATTATAAACTGCCATTCCTTTCCCATGATTATATGGAGGTGTCTTGAAAGCCTGTTCAGGAAGGCTGCTCCCCTGCTTCCACCAAAAATAAGGAGTGTCTTCTTTTCTTTATTCAGTTTGAAAAACTTGATGGCCTCCTTTGAATCACCATCACCTATATCACTCCTCACAGGGATCCCTGCAACTTCAACTCTATTAAGATGTGGCAGATACTCTCTGGTTTTTTCAAATCCCACATATACCCTGTAGGCAAAGTAGGAAAACAGTCTCACAGCAAGTCCAGGGATTGTGTTTATCTCCACAAGGAATACAGGGATACCAAAAATTATGGATACAAGGAGGACAGGTATGGAAACAAACCCACCTGTTGAGAGGACTGCATCAGGTCTGAATCTGTTTATAATAATCATGGACTTGAAAACAGACCTGAGCATATCAGGGAAGAATACAATCCTGTATTTCAGGCTCTTTCTCACCCATCCAGAAACAGGGAGGAGTTCATATGGAATCTCTATGTTTATGCGTGCTTCAAGCCCCTTTCTGGAGCCCACATAAAACACTTCTACACCCCTTTTCATTAGTTCTCTCCCTATGTTAAATGCGGGCAGTATGTGTCCCCCTGTGCCTCCACCAGTTAACAATACTCTCATTTATGATGCTCCCTACAATACCAGCACCAAGAAAGTAGGCTATCAGGGCACTACCTCCCTGGCTCATAAATGGCAATGGTTCACCAGAATCGGGAAAAAGCCCAACACACGTGAGTATATGGATGAGCGCCTCCATGCCTATCAAAAGAAGTATCCCTGTACCCAGAATTTTGTACTCTGGTTTATCAGCATATTCAACAATCTTTGTTCCTCTCAGGAAATAGAAGAGGAAGAGTAAAAGAACAAGTGTGGTGCCAAAGAACCCCATCTCCTCTCCAATGGTCACAAAGATGTAGTCAGAGTATGGAAGGGGAACAACAGAAAATTTACCCAGTCCTTCACCCACACCAACACCTGTTATTCCACCGTGAACCATTGTGAGGACAGTACTCTTTACCTCCTTTGTTGACTCAACGAAGATTTCAATCCTTCTCTTTGACTTGCCGTGAAACTTGCCTGATGCAAAAATCACTATTCCTGCTATGAGGAAGACAAGGGCAAGCCTCTTTATCTGGACACCCCTTATAAAGAGAATCCCAAGTCCAAGTGTAAGTGTGATAAAGGCACCCGAAATATCAGGTTGTATCAGGATAAGCAGGGAAACAACAATGGTTCCAATCAAGCCCTGGAGAAAACGCTTCTCCCTTGCCAGATAAAATATGAGTGATAACTGGGCAAACATTGAGGGCTGGATGGTGATAAACCCAAGATTAATCCACCTTTTTGCCTGATTTATTTCTGCACCCCTGAACACTGTAAAAATAAGGGCTATTATGGAGAGTCCAAGGAAAACATACGCTCCCTTTATCCACAGGACAGGCCTTATTTTAATTATCAACAGGTAAAGAAGCACTGAAAATACAAAGACACCAAACTGTTTCAGAAATGCTGGCGGAAGGACTGTCCTACCCATGTAGAGCGGGCTCAGGCTTGAGTAAACCATCACAAGCCCTATGAGCCCAAGGATTATTGGTGCAAGAAAAACAAAGTATGGCTTTCTCTTAACCATTGAAGTACTCCTTTACCAGCCTCTTGAAGGCCTCTCCCCTCTCTGCAAAGTTCTTGAACATGTCATGGCTTGAGCCACCTGGAGAGAAGAGAATGCTCTCTGCTCCCATCTCCTTTGCCTTCTTCACTCCGTCCTCAAGTGTCTCTGCCACATAAAATTTGTCGTATCCATGTTTTTCAAGAATCTCTGCCAGCCTGTTCCTTGATTCACCAAAGAGTATCACAAAGCCTGCATTCTCCATTGCTGCCTTTGCCAGTTCCTCAGGGTCAAGGTTTTTCAGCCTTCCACCCATGAAAACAAGTGCACCTTTCATACTTGATATGCTGCTCCTGAAGGCCACAGGATTTGTGCACATGGAATTATTCACAATGAGAGGTTCAGTTTTAACAATCTCCATCCTGTGAGGTATTCCCTTGAACCGTGAAAGACCCTTCTTCACAAATTCAGGATTTAAACCCAGAGATATTGTTCCAAGTGCAGCAGCCATGCCATCCTCAACAAAGAAGTCCCCAATCAGTTTTATATCATCTTTTTTGAAAACGCATTCCCCTGATTTCAGTCTTGCACAATCCCCATTCATATAAATGTCTGCGTCCTTACTCCTTGAAAAGAAAAGCCTCTGTGATGGTATATCCCAGCTGGAAAGCACAGGGTCATCAAGGTTCAGTATGGCAATATCCTCGCCTGTGTGGTTCATAAACAGTCTCTTCTTTGCTTCTGCATACTCCTGAAAGTTGTTGTATCTATCCATGTGGTCAGGGCTTATGTTCATCACAATTCCCACATCAGGTCTGAACATGGATATCCTCTCCAGCTGGAAAGAACTCACCTCAACAACCGTGATGGTCCTTGTATC
>QNDZ01000030.1 GCA_003646055.1 bacterium | reverse complement strand
TAGGTTCCACAATTCCCTGTATCAACATTCTCCCAGTAATAGGCAAAGATTATCCAGAACATATCAATCCACCGTTATTGTTTTGGATATGTTCTTGGGGAAATCAGGGTCAATCCCCCTGTTCACCCCAAGGTGGTATGCAAGCAACTGGAAGAATATGGTCGCTGATATAGGCACAAGGTAAGGATTGTCTGTGGGCAGAGGGATGAATATATCACTCACCTCTTCAAGTTCCGGGTCTTCTGGAGCAACTGTGATAACCTTTCCCAGTCTGGTTTTCACCTCCTGGATGTGGGACAGGACAAAGAACTTGTCCTCTATGGTGGATACAAAGAACACAGGGTAATCCTGATGCACAATAGAGAGAGGACCATGTTTAAACTCACCAGAGTACATACCCTCTGCATGTACATATACAACCTCTTTCACCTTCAAAGCACCTTCCAGTGCAGCAGGATAGGTGAGACCATAACCAAGTATATAAAACTCATTGAACCTATCCACTGCCTGTATAACCTTATCAACATACTCCTCTGATATTTCAATACTCTTCTCAAGTATCCATGGTATCTTTTCAAAGGGGATGGTTGGAACATTCAGCATCTTCTTCTTTGCACTCAATACTGCCATATTCAGGAAGAGTATTGCCTGATTTACAAAGGTCTTTGTTGCAGGAACAGAGATCTCAATATCAGATGCAATGGGAAGCACAAGGTCGCTCAAAAGTGCAATTGTGGAGCCAAGATTATTCACAACAGAAATTATCTTCCCTTCGGTCTTCTCCCTGAATACATCGCATACGTTTTTCACATCCTTTGTCTCTCCGCTCTGGGAAACAGCAATAAGAAGATCATCGTCCTCAAGAACAGGAGCATAGAATTCCCTGAAATCAGAGGCAAAAGAGATATTGAGGAGTTTACCTGAGATTCTTGAAAAATAATAAGTACCAAGAAGCGCTGAATGATAAGAAGTTCCAGCACCTGTTATAAATACACGCGGAGAGGCATTAATTAAATCTACACCTTCGTCATAAACCACATTCCCGCTCATAAGCCCAATAAGACTATGAGCCTTCTGGGGCGATTCGTATATCTCCTTCAACATAAAATGGGGGAATGAACCCTTCTCTACAGTACCTATATCCAGGTCTATCTCCTCAAGGTTCTTTTCAATAATCTCACCTGTATCAAGGTCTCTTACAATAAAATAATCAGTGCCAAATTCTACAAACTCTCCATCTGAAAGCGTGAGTATCTGTTTTGTATGGTCAAGGATTGAGGCAAGGTCACTTGAAGCACAGTAATACCCATCTCCCTTTCCAAGAAAGAGAGAAGAACCCTTCTTCACCACAAACATCCTGTCCTCATCTCTCTTTGTTATAATGCATGCAAAATCACCCTCAAGGTCCTTTGTTCCCTGAACAATAGCCTGAACCATATCACCGGTAATCTTATAGTAATCCTCTATTACATGGAGGATAACCTCTCCATCATTCTCACCCATAAGTTTATGACCTGAACTCTCCAGCCTCATTCTCAGGGCAGGTGTATTTATGATATTCCCATTATGTGCGCCAAGGAATTCACCAGTGCAGTCCTTATGGGGTTGTGCATTCCTCACAGATGGAACACCAAAAGTAGCCCACCTCAACTGGATAATTCCCTTTTTACCTGAAAGTTCTGCGAACCTGTGTTTTTCTGCAACCTCTTCTATCTTGCCAACATCCTTCCTTATCTCCACATTACCTGACCCATCAACAACACCTACACCTGAGGTGTCATAACCCCTGTAGGAGAGCCTCTTACCTGCCTTAAAAAGGACCTCTCCCATCTCCCTTCTCTCATCGCTGTAGATAATGCCGAAAAATCCACACATGCGCTCTCTCCTTTTCTGTAATTCTATCTTTACACCGAGATAATGTCAAGCCCAGCATAAAACAAAGATTTACCAAAAGTGTCAAAAAGTCAACCTCCGACCCCGGATATGATTAAAGGTTGACATAACAAGAAAAAAAGAGTAGAATAATACAGTGACCTAAACTATGAAGAAATTGATATTTATACTTTTTTTTATCTATCCTATTAGCGTCAGTTCCGGGTATAAAGGAACCGGGGGATGGCATCATTTTGCTGTATTAGATGGTACATTTTCTTTGTCCTGCGGAAGGATTTCAATTGGAAAAATAGCCGTTGGATGGGGTGGAAGCTATTTTTTAAATCCCGGTATTGGTGCAGGAATGATCCTGCTTGAGGGAGTTGGCGCCGATGCTCAGGGTGATTGGGGAGCTTCTGGATACGGTTCTGCTTTTATTGAAATGATGGTACCTCTTTATCATCTTGTGGTAATCAAAAAACCTAAAATAGGATTTTATCCTATTGTCTTTTATTCCATTTTTACTCTGAATTCATGGGGAGACTGGTTAGACGCCTTTGAAGGCTATGACCATCAACAACACTTTTATTGGGCTGTGGGTATTGACTTCACACTTTTCATAGTCACTGTGGGAATTGAAGCAGGTGGGCTGGAAATTACAAACGTGCAAAATGAAACAAAAAGCTTCCCATACATAGGTCTACATTTAGGTTTGTTGAGCAGCTGGATAGTTGATAAAGTTATTCACGAAAAATAATGTTTTATTCCTCTCTGGCTCAAATTAATCTCTTCCCTTACAGTATCTCTTTAATCAAATTTATCAAAGAACTGACTTTGCATAATAGATAAACGCTCATTTAGACAACCCAAATGGGGGGATTGAATTTTTCTGATTATTGCGTATCCTTTCATAAAAAGGAGGTCATATGGGTTCAGGGTTTCTTAACAGGGTCTATTTTGGTAATACCCTTTTGAATTATCTGATAAGTGCAGGAATCATCATTGCAGGACTTATCATACTGAAGATTATTGAAAAGGTATCCATACACAGGATAAAGGCCTTCACCTCAAAAACAAAACTCACCATAGACGACCTGATTGTGGAGATTATAGAGCGGTCAGTCTTTCCTGGCCTCTACTTTGGTATTATTTATATAGCCCTGAAACGCCTTACACTCACTCCAATACTTACAAAAATCCTTGATATTGCTGGAACATTTGTTTTAAGTTTCCTCCTGATAAGGGCAGTAGTTATCCTTGCTGGTTACGGTCTTGAGAGATTCTGGCTCAGGCGTGAGCAGGACGAGAACAAGGTTAGAAGTATCACAGGAATAATCACTGTTATAAAGGGAATTATCTGGGCAGGTGGTATTATATTCATGCTTGATAACCTTGGTTTCAATGTTTCCACTGTTATCACAGGTCTGGGCATTGGTGGTGTGGCAGTGGCACTTGCTGCTCAGGCGGTGCTTGGTGACCTTTTTGCATACTTCACCATCTTCTTTGATAAGCCATTTGAGATTGGCGACTTCATTGTTGTTGGAGACCTCATGGGAACTGTGGAGCATATCGGGATAAAGAGCACAAGGCTCAGAAGCATAAGTGGTGAGGAACTTGTCTTTTCAAACAAGGACCTTACAAACTCAAGGATAAAAAACTTCAGGAGAATGAACAGGAGAAGGGTTGCATTCTCCATTGGCGTAACCTATGATACCCCACTTGAGAAGGTTAAAAAATTACCTGGGGTGATAAAAGGGGTGATTGACAGAATAGATAAAGCCACCTTTGACAGGGCACACTTTGCCTCCTTTGACGATTCATGGCTCAGGTTTGAGATAGTTTACTATGTGGAGTCCAGTGATTACTATGTGTACATGGACATACAACAGGAGATAAATCTTAAATTGAAGGAAAAGTTTGAAAAAATGGGAATTGATTTTGCATTCCCAAGCCAGACCATATACCTTGTGAATCAGGGAAATGGGTAAGTTTTTCGTATTCAGTGGTAGGAACCATACAATAGAGTACTTCCCCTCAATAGTCTGGGCAAGCCCTGTGCTTATAAGGGGAAATAGAAATATACTGATTGACCCGGGTGGCATTCTTCCATCAAACCTCCCTGAAATTCACGAAATCTGGATTACACATGCACATCCAGACCATATCTCCATGATAGACAGGTTTGGGAACATCCCTATTTTTGCTCATCCTGAAGCAGTAAACATCCTTCTTTCAAAAAATCCAGGTGGAGCATCCAACAAAAGGGAACTTGATACCTGCCTTGAAAAATTGAAAGGTGCAGTTGGCTGGAGAAGGATACTCCTGATGGCCATAGCGCATGTTCTGGTGAGGGGATTTGGCCTCTTTTTTATAAGGGGGGGCAGGGGGGTGAGCAATGTTCATGCATTCAAAGATGGAGAGGAGAGATATGGCATAAAAATAATCTTCACCCCGGGCCATTCCCCTGATGGTGTGAGTTTTATACTGAAAGACATGGGAATCGCCATATCAGGTGACCTGATAACAGGCAGGAGGAATGCACCAGCAAACCTCTTTACACCATCAAGCAATCCAATCCATGCATTAAAATCTATTGAAAGACTTATTGATGAAAGGATTGATATAATACTTCCAGGCCATGGAAGACCCATATTCAATGCCAGAGAAAGATTAAAAACAGCACTGGAACTGACAATAGAGGAAATTGAATGCGTGAAAAGAAGCCATCCATGGAAGGGTTACTGGTCAGGTATCCTGAATATACTGAAGTGCATTCACGGTTCAAGGAAAATCATCGCAAGACTCTCTGCACTTGTTTTCTATTCAGGAAAAGCAGAGGACCTACTTTAACTTCTTCTTCATCCACCACACAAGCCTCTTTTCCAGAGAAAATGATAGTGGGTTTAAAGGACGTAATGAAGGCTTTTCACCCTTAATAACCCTTGCAAGAAAATCTGCATACTTTCTGTAAATATGTGCTCCCCCCTGTTCTGCACCCTCCATGAGCATGCTGTTCCACCTCTCTGCCTCCCCAACTTTACCATCAAGAATATACGCCATCACTATAAGGAAAAGAATCCTCATGGGTGGAAGGACAATCCCTGTGGTTACTATCATGGGGAAACCTGATTTCTTCTCCCTGTTCCATACAGAAACAAGGATGTTGACAGCCTGTTCAAACTTTTCTTCCTGTATTAACGAAACACCCCTGTAAACATCTATGAAATTAAGTATTGTTTCATTCCTGAAGTCCTCTGATATATATCCTGAAGTTCCTTCCTGGAGCAACCGATTGACCACCATTGAAGCCCTTGCAATATCAAGTTCAGTTAAAACCTGACACATGCCTGCATATTCAATTGCCTTCTCAAGGAGCATACTGGACTGGACATATTCCTCTCTCTCCCTTTCCACTATTGCCATGTTCATCATGTAACTGGAGAGAAGCCACAGGTTGCCCATATCCTCATGGGCTTCAAGGGTCTTGCTCAACCACTTCTCTGCTTCTTTGTAATTCCCAGAGGCCATTAAAACCTCTGCATGGTCATTCCATATCCATGAAGGAACACCACCTTCTGTCTTCCCATATATCTCCATTGCCTTCTTACTGTATTTTAATGATTCCTTAATCCTCTGCTTGGCAACATATCCTATTGAGATCAAATGGCAGGAAAAGGCATAATTGTATAATGATTCAGTTTTATCCTTGAAAAATTCCAGTCCTGCCTTTCCTATCTCTATGGTTCTATCAGCATCTTTATCATTATTCACTGCACTCGCAACAAGGAATCTGATTGTCCAGTAATAACCTGAAGACTGATCCATTTCTTCAAGCACCTTTTCGCTGAATCTCAGAAGTTCGTCATGTTTCCCTGCCCTGTAATATGAATAAGCAAGGTTGTACAAGAGTCCATCAATCTTCTCCTTCTCACCCCTCTTTCTCACATCCCGCAGAACCTTCATTATACCCTGAACGGCCTCCTCTCCCATTCCACTCTCGGTGAGGGCATTAACCAGTCTCTCACCAAGAATCTTTCTCTCCTCATCATTAACATCAAAAAGGTCTATTGCAGCACCATAGAGATTGGATGCCTCAAAGTAACCTTTGACCCTCTCTGCCATATCCCCTGCCCTGATTGTATATTCATATGCATTTTTCTTATCCCCTGCTGAAATAAAATGATGGGCAATGGAAAACACTGAATTTATTGTATTGGGAGACTTTTTTACCATCTCCTGGGCAATTCTCCTATGAAGTTCCCTCCTCTCAGGCACTGGAATCCTGTTGTGTATCGCCCACTTCACAATTCCATGGGTGAACTCATATGTTTTCGTATCCTTCTTTATGCGCAACAGTCCAATCTTTGAAAGGTTGTCCACAATATCCTCAATCTGGAACTTATCAATCCCCGAAACCCTTGAGAGGAAATCCGAATCAGGGCTTTCTTCAAGGAGAGATACTATCTTCAGAACAAGAACAGAGTTCTCATCAAGCCTTTTTATCTTTGCCTCAATAATCCCTGTTAATTCAGGGGTTTCTTTAAAATAATCAACACCCCTGAAAAGAATCTCTGGTGCACTTATAAGTTGCTCCATAAAAAGAGGATTTCCACCAGAAAGTTTATGTATCCTTTTGAGTTGATTCTTCCCCATCCTTTTGAAGAGTGGCGCCAGTTTTTCCATATCCCCTTCTTTTAATGGACCAAGTTGTATTCTTGTAAAATTGGGGTATCTGTGGAAAAGTTTCAATATGTATTCAAGCCTTTTGTTGTAAATCGGAGTTCTCACTATGTAACAGAGGAGCATCTTAAACCTGCTTATACCAGAAGAAAGAATGTTCATAAGGTCAATACTCCTTGTATCAGCCCACTGGACATCATCAAGTATCAGCATTACAGGATTAAGAACAGAAAGAACCCTGAAGAAGTTCAAAATAGAGTCCTGAAAAATACCCGGTTCCTTTTCAATATCCAGTTTATTCTCAACCACAAACTCTATCCTTCTCCTGTATTCACCAGACAGGTTTTCCAGAACCCTTAAAAATAAATCCCTGTTCCTTATGTACATGTCTTTCAGGATGGTTGTAAAGAGATAAAATGGTGGAAGCGTAGAAAAACTCACACCACCAGCAGAAATTACAAGCCCTCCCCAGTTGGAAAACAGTTCAGCAGACTCCTGTACAAGACGGGTCTTACCAATCCCTGCCTCACCATTCACCTCAACTATGCACCCTTCACCCTTCATAACTGTATCAACTATACTGGTCATTGTTTTCAACTCTTCTTTCCTACCAACAAGGGTGAATCTTTCCTGCTCAATCCTGTCGTCGTGGAAAAGGTAAACTCCCCTGCCTGCGTGTTTTGCCCTGAACAGGGTAAAATCAGCCCTCTTCAAAACACTTTCAGGTGTATCCCCTGGTTCTGGAAATATTGTTATGCCTACGCTTGTTGATATGTACTTCACCTGGAGTCCTTCAATCTCCAGAAGGATTATTTCCTCAGCAATCTTTCGTACCTCCTCTCTGTCTGTGAGAGCAGTGATAACAACAAACTCATCACCACCATACCTGTAAATCCTCCCTCCCACAGGAAGAAACTCCTTTATTCTGGATGCAACCATCTTGAGAATTTTATCCCCCTCAAGGTGTCCATACAGGTCATTGATAAACTTAAAATAATCAATGTCTATGAAGAAAAGTGAGCACTTTTTATCTGTTCTTATGAGGACGTCAAGGTCATTAAGAAGGGCTTTTTTGGAGAATGCCTGGGTTAATGGTTCAAGTGCATTTGTTTCTGGGATGTTTCACCTCCTGAACAGTCTGGAGAAAAAGCCCCTTCCCTTTGTTATCTTCCTCACCCCCTCAAGTGCTGACCTTGCAGCAGCCTCACCCCTCTGTATCAATTCATCAATCCTGCCAAATTCTGTCCAGTGAATATCAGGGAGTTCTATATCTATAATGAAGTCTGCCTCTTCCAGTGTTAATCTGAATAATTTGAACTTTGCAAGTTCATCGCTCCTCAGTATCACCTCAAGTGCACTTGAAAGGTCACCTGGTGGACTCAACTGCCTCCCAAGAATCACACCTATCACAATATCTGCTCCAAGTGCCCTTGCTGCCTGGATAGGAACATTTGCAGTAACACCTCCATCCACAAGAACATAATTTTCAAACTCAACCTTTGGGAATATACCAGGAATAGCAGAACTTGCCATTGTTGCCTTCCATAAAGGGCCTGTTGTAAAAATCACATCATTGCCTGAGAGAAGGTCAAGGCTTATGCATGCAAATGGTATCCTTGTATCTGAAAACTCCTTATCACCAAAAAGTTCCTTGAAGACCCTCTCTGTTGGCTCTTTTGCTACAATAGAGGGCTTCATCAGGGATTCTGCAACGGTCAGACCATCCTTCAGCCTTGACTTTATCCTCCCAAACCATCCTCCAGACTGGTTCCTGTTAAACTTGTCCAGCCTTAAATCCTTAAATGCATCTGAATTAATAAGAACCCTTGCCTTATTCTCCAGATACAGTGGGTCTGGGTTCAGTGCATACAGTCCACCAACAATTGAACCAATACTTGTGCCTGCTATTACATCTATTGGGATACCTTCTTCTTCAAAAACTTTTATCACCCCTATATGTGCAAGGCCCTTAGCAGAACCTCCTCCAAGGGCAAGTCCAATCCTGGGCATTTTGAAAAGATTCATTATCCCCTCCACTTTTTGAGTATTTTACATGGGATTGAATGAAAAATCAAGGATAAATCCAGTAATCTATAGACTTATAAAAATTTTATGTTAAACTATAATTGGAACAAAAAATCAAAAAACGGTATCTAATCAAAAAAGGAGGTGGCCATGAGGATCTTCATTTTTATGGGTATTGGTTTGCTTGTAATGCTTCTCGGTTGTGCACCAGGAACCATTGGGATCTATCCAGTTAAGCCTGTTGTTGAGGTTTCTACGGACACAACCATGATAGTTTCAGTGGTTCCAGAGGGTAGTAATGCCGGGTGGCAATCCTGGGATTCTGGCAGGGACACATTCGACCTGTCCTTCTCCTTGAAGGAGACAAAGGGACATCCATTTTACATCACCACAATAAAGGTTGAACTGTATGACAGGGATGGGAACAGGGTGGGCACACTTCTTGACAAAGATATTATTCCAAATACCTATGTAGAAGGGCACGGTGAAGAGAGTTTCACAGAGGAGATAATCATAGATGAAGGCGATGCAGATGACCTTGAAACTGCTGACCCAAATGATAGAGAAGGATACCTCAAGATTTACATTAAATACTATGATGAAAATGGTGAAGAATATTCATCTCTCCCTGCATTCAGGAAGATAAAGGTAAACCATCCTGAGTAAGAGGAGGTGTCTATGCGGTGGGCACCCTTCGGGGTGCCCTTTTTTATTCTTGAAATTTTTTATTAAATTTATATAATTTTAATATGCTCCTATTGATTTACTGCTTATTGGATGGGAATACCATTCTTCTCCTTCAGGATATGCGGACACCATGGGAACTACTTGAAAATGCTCCTGATACTGCAAATCCCCTCTTTGAGCCAGATTCAGTACTGAAATTACTTAAAGAGACCCGTATCTTTGAAAATATTGTGAAGTTATCAGATACCTTACTGAGAAAATGTAAGGGGATTGAGGGAGAGAAAAATTTACTAAAATTCATAAAGAAAAAAACAGAGGGTAATTACTTCTTACACCTTTCTATTACAAAATACAGGTGGTCATCCAGATTAGTGAGAATGGGGTTTTATGTAAGGTTTTATTCCCTTGATTCCTTTGCACCCATTCTCAAAGACAGCCTCCTCTTTACATCCACCACTATTGAAGCGGCAATGAAGGAATTTAAAAGGCAAATAAAAAAAATGTTCTCATTGGATTCATTTCCTGTGGATACACTGGATATATTAAATCATCTCTATATGCATCCAGAGGCCATTACAAAAAAACAGTTTGCATATCTTAAGGATCTGAATAAACAGTACTACATCTTCACTTTTTTCTCCACCCTTTCGTTACTTCTTGCCATGCCTTCCCCTTCCGAGAATCAAGAGGAAGTTTTAAAAATATATTTGGCACCCCTTGCCTTTGGCCAATACCCATTGATTGCTGTATTTGACGAAAACAAGGGTCATTGCATTGGTTTCTTCGGGTTATATGCCCTCAATGTCTCAATGATTCCAATAACTCAATTCTCAGAAGAATATGCATCTAAGTATAAAAATGACCCTCTTACACAGGATTGTTGCTTTTTCTCCTGTTGGGCCTCACTTGCATTTGTATCTGGGCTTAGCGGAATGGGAATAGGATGGAAAGTGAAATCATATGAAATAAAAGATGGGATTACCTATCCCAGAACCACTTCGGGTGCAATTATTGGGATTACACCACCATTTACAAGAAGGGAGTCCATTTTTTCAGAGGGATTTCTTCTCCTGAGAACAGGGGCTTTCTACACCAAGCTTCACATACTTTATACAGAGAACCACCCTTTTACAAGCCTTCCTGAATTGGTAATTGCCACAGGTCTGGGAATATTTACCCCATTAAAAAGGGTACTTCTGGGCATCAATGTTTCTCTTAATTCAAGCCAGGTGGATGATAGATATTTGTATTTCTTTTCTGGTGGACCTCAGGTGTTTTACAGGGTCGCAAATGTTCATAGAATAAAGATTTACATCTCTATTGGTGATAATATTCCTTTCACATCAAAAGGAATTACATTAAATTATTTAAAAAAAGGATTTTGTGCAGGGCTTGGATTTGGATTCTCAATGCCAGGCATGAAACTGTTCTAATTCCAGTATTGACTTATTACAAAAAAGAAGATATTATTCTTATGAAGAAAAACATTAAGGAGGATTTATGTCAGGACATTCAAAATGGCATCAGATAAGACATAAAAAGGCAAAGGTTGATGCACGTAAAGGGCAGATCTTCACAAAACTCATCAGAGAAATTGTGATAGCAGCAAGAGAGGGTGGTGGTGATCCTGAATCAAATTACAGGCTGAGACACGCAATTGATGCTGCAAAGGCCCAGAACATGCCATGGGAAAATATTGAAAAGGCAATTAAAAGAGGAACTGGTGAACTTCCAGGCCAGACCATTGAAGAGGTATCATATGAGGGATATGGACCCGGTGGTGTGGCAATCCTTGTTGAGGCGGCTACTGATAACAAAAACAGAACCACATCTGAAATCAGGCATCTTTTCTCAAAATACGGTGGTAACCTTGGAACAAGTGGGTGTGTGGCATGGATATTCCATCAGAAAGGTATAATCCACATACAAAAAGATGCAGTGGATGAGGAAAAAATATTTGAGATTGCCATTGAAGCAGGTGCAGAGGATATTACAACAGAAGGGGATTACTATGAAATAACAACGGACCCAAAGTCCTTCCACAGTGTAAAGCAGGCAATTGAAGAAGCAGGTATCCCTGTTGAGGAGGCAAGCCTCACAAAGATTCCCCAGACAACTGTTAAACTTGAAGGTGACAAGGCACACAGCTTGCTGAAGTTAATGGATGCGCTTGAAGAACACCCTGATGTCCAGAATGTATATGCAAATTTTGATATACCCGACAATATACTTATGGAGGCATCAGAGGGTTGATTATCCTTGGCATAGACCCTGGCCTGAGTTTCACCGGGCTTGGTATAATTAACTATGACAGTAAAAAGAGGAAATTTGTTGAGACTGATTGGAGAATCATAAAGTCAAAAGGGGATACCCTTGCAGAGAGGATTAAAAGCATATACAGGGAGATTGAAGAGGTACTGGAACTGAAAAAACCTGATATTTCGATTATAGAAACCCTTTTCTTCGGAAAAAACACAAAGACCCTGATACATCTGGGAGAACTAAGAGGGGCAATAATTCTGCTCCTTTCATTGAAAGAAATACCAATAATTGAATATTCACCCAGGGAGGTCAAAATGGCGCTAACAGGTTCAGGGAGTTCATCAAAACAACAGGTAGGCCAGATGGTTAAATACATTCTCGGTATCAATGGTGAGATTCCACCAGATGCTACTGATGCACTTGCCACTGCAATATGTTATCTTCAGAGGGAGTATGGTTGAGTTCGTCAGGGGTGAAGTTATATCCATAAAAGAGAATGGAGCAATCTTTGACCTTCACGGTGTAGGTGTCTTTGTTTTTCTCACACCCGATACAATGGTTGGGCTCAAGGAGGGAGAAACCCATTCAGTCTTTGTTCACCTTGTATTCAAACAGGATGGTTTTGAGGTGTACGGATTTGGGAGTAAGGAGGAGAAAAGGGCATTTCTATCACTCTTATCTGTTCAGAAGGTTGGGGCAAGAACAGCAATGAACATCCTATCAAGCCTTGGGTATACAGGATTTATAAAGGCACTTGAAGAGGGTGATGTTTCCAGATTTTCAGGGATTAAAGGGGTCGGTGAGAAAACGGCAAAGAGGATCGTCCTTGAATTGAAGGGGAAACTTGAAGATGTGAAAAAACTCCCTGAAGAGGCAGTATCAGCCCTCATTAAACTTGGGTTTACAAGGCAGGAGGCAGAAGAGGGTATCAAAAAGGTTCTGGGAAAAAAGAAAGACCTTAAAATAGAAGAACTTATAAAGGAGGTTTTGAAATCAGGCTGGACATAACAAGACCTGACAGACTTCCAGAGGAGATAGAACTTGAGAAGTCCCTGAGGCCCAGGACATTCAGGGAGTTCATAAATCAGGATAAGGTGAAGGAGAACCTGAGCGTCTTTGTTGAAGCAACAAAGAAGAGAAAGGAACCACTTGACCATATACTTCTCTTTGGACCACCAGGTCTGGGAAAAACC
>QNDZ01000029.1 GCA_003646055.1 bacterium | reverse complement strand
ACAAAGTCATTGAGCATATCAACTATGATCAGTGCTTCCATGATAATATAATAAACCCTTTATAAAATAAGGTCAACTACTTCTTTATGAAAATTCTCCAGAGACCGCCCTCTTCCTCTTCAATCTTTAACACCTCTGCACCTGCACCCTCAGCAGCCATGGGTATCTCCTTTTTTGAAGGTTCGTGGGTTCCTATAACCAGAATTATATCACCCTTTTCTGCGTTCACATAGGCCTTCCTGAATTCAACCATGGGAATGGGGCAGATTTCTCCAGTAACATCAACAATCACATCAGGATTTATTGAAGACAACCCTGACCTCCTTCACATCCCACAGGGGTTCAATCCTCTCTTTGAGTTCAGACTCAACATTACCTGCAAACTGGTGTTCCTTCTCCATATCCACCTTAATCGTGACAATCCCATCCTTAACATCTATCTCCTGAACAAGTTTTGACCTTATCACATCAAGCCCTGTTCTCGGGTCAATCACATGTTCAAGCCTCTCCCTCACCTTCTTCTCATCCGTTGGTTTTTTGTTAACAATGAGTCCGTGCTGGTTTTCGTAGTTTTCAATGGCAGTTTTCAATGCATCAACCGCAAGCACAGCACAGTGAACCTTTACTGGTGGAAGTCCTCCAAGTGCGTCTGCAGCCTCCTTCCAGGTAATCTTCTTTGCCTCATCAATGGTCTTTCCCTTTGCAAGTTCTGTTGTAATGGATGCTGTTGCGATGTTTGATGCACAACCGTATGATTCAAACTTTATATCTTCTATCCTCTTTGTCTTTTCATCTATTTTAAGGTAAATCCTCACCATATCCCCACATGCAGGGCTTCCCTCTGTGGCCTTTGCATCAGGGTTTTCTATCTTCCCCACATTTCGTGGGTTAACAAAGTGCTCAATCACCTTCTGAGAGTAAGGAATCCCCATCACTTACCTCCCTTTAGAGGGCTCATCTCCCTCAATTTTCTGACAACAACCTCTGTCTGCTCAAAAACGTAGTCAAGTTCCTCTTTTTTGTTGAATCTACCAAATGAGTACCTGACAGACCCGTGGGCGTGCTCGTGGGTCTTCCCCATTGCCATGAGAATGTGGCTTGGTTCAAGTGAACGGGAGAAACAGGCAGACCCGGTTATCACGCCAATGCCCCTCATATCAAGGTGAAGAACAACACTCTCACCCTCAATGTAATCAAAGGTGACATTAAGGTTTGCAGGGTGTCTGTTCTTTTCTGAACCATTCAGATGCGTATCCTCTATTGAAAGGAGTCTTTCTTTAAGATAATCCCTCATTGACCTGACCCTTTCTACCTCTTCCTCTGTCATGAGTTCAAATGCCTTTGCCATACCAACGGCACCAGGGATGTTTTCTGTTCCACCCCTCATGTCAAATTCATTGTATCCACCATCCATCCACTTTTTTATAGGGGTTCCCTTTTTTATATAAAGCCCACCAATCCCCTTTGGTCCGTGTATCTTGTGCCCTGTGATGGTGAGCAGGTCAACACCAAGTTTTTCCACATCAATGGGAATCCAGCCAAAGGAGTATGCTGCATCTGTGTGAACGATTGCCCCAACCCTTTTTGCAAATTTCACAATTTCTTCAATGGGTTGAACGGTTCCAACCTCATGATTTGAGTGCTGAACACTCACAAGAAGGGTATTATCATCAATGTTTTTTTCAAGCCATTCAAGGTCAATGACACCGTCACCATCAACAGGTATGGTGATTACTTCAAACCCGTGTATTTCAAGTGACCTTGCTGAGTGCAGAACAGAATAGTGCTCAACACCCGAAACAAGGATTTTTCTCCTTTTTTCACTCTCGAAAGCCACTCCCTTTATTGCCATGTTGTTTGCCTCTGTCCCACCGCTTGTGAAGACAAGTTCACCTTCCCTTATATTGAGTCCGGCCTTTATTATCTCCCTTGCCTTTTCAAGACTATCCCTTGCCATTATGCCTGGCTGATGGCTGAACTGGGAGGAGGCAACACCGTAAACCTCATCCATGTATTTTATCATCTCTTTCAATACAATAGGGTCAACCCTTGTGGATGCCCCATTATCAAGATACACATAGTTCATTTTCCGTCCTCCGTTGCATACCCGAACCTTTTCTTCAACTCATCAGATATCATGGATGGATTCCATGGTGGGTCCCATACAAGGTTGATAACTGCCTCTTCAACCCCCTCAAGTTCCTCAACCTTCTGTTTGGCCATGTTTGTGAGTGCATACTGTAATGGACAGCCCTTCACCGTGAGGGTCATATCAACAACAATCTTTTTTCCCTGATTCTGTATATCCACATTATAGATGAGGCCAAGGTCAACAATGGAGAACCCTATTTCGGGGTCAATCACCTCTTTGAGTTTTGCCATAACATCCTCTTTCTTAACCATATTTCCTCCTGATTATGTTGTTTATGTTTATACTTCCACAAAAATCCTCAATACCCTCTATCAGTTTAAGCCATATTTTCCTTGCATCACAGTCAATCAACCTGCTACAATCCGATGAATCTTCAGGGAAGCAGGGAAGGTCAACAAGTTTTCCATCAAGTGCCTGTATAATCTTCTTCAATGTAATTTTTTCAGGGTTAACAAGGGTGATACCCCCACCCCTTCCCCTTCTTGATGATAGTATCTCGGCCTTCCTCATATCCTGCACAATCCTCTCCATGTATCTATAGGGCACACCCTCATTTTCAGCCACCTCTTTCACAGTGGCTGAACCGCCCTTCTTCATCAGATATACAACAAGCCTCAATCCGTATAAACTCCTTGTGGTTATTCCCATAAAACACTCCTTTTAATCATACCAAATTAGTATAATTATAATTCTTAATTTGTCAACCCTTGCCTGTTTAATAATAAATCAGGGTGGCGTATGGGAAAGAAACAGTTTTTGTTATTTTAAATAGGTATTATGCAGAGAAAAATGAAGTCATCCTCTCCTGTATTTATGAATTGATGGGTTTTTTCTGGTTTTACAAGGATGAAGGAGCCTGGCTTAAGTGGGTATTCTTCTCCCTCTATGATTGCCTTGCCGTTCCCTGAAAGGACAAACACCTCGTGTTCATGTGTATGTGAGTGATAGGGAGTATTCCCGCCCTTTTTGACCACAAACCTCCTCATGGCAAAGTGTGGTGCACCGTCCTCTCCTGTTATGAGCCACTGGATATAGGTATCCTTTGCCACATCAACCTTCTCCATTTTTACTTCATTAATATGCCCATACTCCATAAAGACCTCCTTTTTCAGGATTATAGGTTTTAAAAAGAATAATTCAATGGTATGTGTACAGATAATGATTTTCTTGACATTGAAACATGTTTTTCTACAATAATTCTATGTGGGTGTTGTTGTTTCTCTTTTCTGGAGAAGTCGGATTTAATGCAGATTTTTTTTCAATTGGATGTATGTATGCATCCACCACTCCCTCAGGTCGTGACGTCTCCATTACACGCCTAGTGGAGTTTGATTTAACAGATAGGAATAAGCATCTGGGAGCTGGATTAGGTTATGGTTGGCTTTATTCAGGATTTTATAAAAGGTATGAATCTGAATATCTATCTTTATTCCTCTGCTGGCGAGGTGACAAGTCCTTCTTTAAATACAGCCCGGTCTTTACAGAGTTATCCTTCAAGGCAGGGGTTTTACTCCCAATTGATTCTAACCTGGGCACTCCCATTGGATTTATTACTACCCAGTATTCCATAGGACCTGTTCTATCAATAAATGGGGGCTACTTTTACTCACCAGAAAGTTGTTTTATGAATGGATTCAGGGTGGGTTTTCAGTTAACGGGTTTAAGGTGGTTCAACAAAGAGAAAAGAAGTATAAAGAAAGTTGATTTATGGAAAACACCTGAAACAATTGATGAGGCACTTAATTCACTCGGATTTATGAAGAAATTACTCTATATGCTACCACCATCAGAAGAAAGAAACAAACTTTTGAAAAGGGTTAATGAAATAAATGATGTGCTAAGTATCAGAAAGATGGGATTTAATGTTTTTGCAGGGCTCATCAGTATTCTTACAGGTATAGGTTATAGATATTACACATTAGAGCACTTCTCTGAGGCATACGGTCATCTGTTTCCAGAACCAGAGGAAGATTCTCTGGGTGGATGTAATGATTTCATGGGTGCAGTTTTTCTTTTGTTGGCAATGGCCAGTGATATTACTCAGGCATGTGTCATAGGTTTAAATGCAATGGGTTGTGGATGTGTCTATGGGCTTATGGGAGGAGTAACAGGTTATTCAATGGTTGAAGGGTACCTTGTCCTCAGACTTACAGATAAGGAAAAAAACAGGATTAAAGCCCTCTTTACCAGTATAAAAAGATATGTAGAGGAATATCCCTCTTCTGATGGCGGAGGTTGACTTTTTGACAGTTTTTCAAGTTAATAAAACCACTCCATTGCCTCATAATTATTTCTATATGAAAGGGTCTTAATTATATATTCTAATATACATCCGTTTCCGCTTTATCATGGAAAAAAATATCATTCTATACTGAGACATTGAAAGTCACATTTTTTAAAAGGAAGTGACACGAAGATGTCCCATTGGAAAGAATTTCGTTAAATTATTTCAATGAAAAATAATAAATTAAAAAAACAGAATATACTGGAACAAAATTTGTAAATGCTTCTCAAAAAGGAGGTGCAACATGAAGGTGTCTTTTGCAACTTTTGTGATGCTGTTTTGCTTCAATGGTGTCTTTGCCCAGGATTATCGGATTGAGTGGAAAAGGACAATTGACAACGGGAACACTGACAAGGCCTTTTCCATTGTGGTTGAACAGGATGGAGATGTTCATGTTACAGGGTATTCGGTGATTGGTTCTGACGCTGATATGCTTACGGTAACCTACAATAGTGCAGGAACTCTTCTGGAGGCAGATACCATGGGTTCCACACAGAATGATTATGCCCTCGGAATTGCCATGGACAGTACAGGTAGTATTTACATCACTGGTAAATCAAACAATGGGTTAAATTATGACTTTGTTACATACAAAATCGTAAATGGTGTGGTTTCCTGGGAAGATACAATTGACAGGGGGAATCACGATGAAGCACATGATGTGGCAGTTGACAACGACAGTGGATGGGTTTATGTTACTGGCAATATTTACGATCCTTATACTGACTGGGATAGGTATACGGTGAAGTATAGCACATCAGGGGATAAAATATGGACGAGACGCTCATACCTTTCAGGAAATGACCTTGGAAGGGCTGTTGCCGTGGATTCACAGGGTAATGTGTATGTTGGTGGAAGTATATCCTTATCTGATAACCAGCATCACTGGTATATAACGAAGTACAGTTCTAATGGAGACTTATTGTGGGCGGATACCCTGCTGGCGAATTCCAACTTTGATGTATTTATATACGACCTTGCAGTGGATAAATGGGACAATGTCTACGCAACTGGAAAGGGTGTTTCCTCAGATGGACATCAGGTGATTTACACAGTAAAATTTGATTCATCTGGGAACATCCTATGGACAGAAGAGTATGGTGAGAATACATCTCCCGTCGCATATGGGATTGCAGTGGATACATCCTGCAATGTCTATATTACAGGAAAGATGAGTATTTCTGGTTCCTATTATATTGTTAATCTTGAATATGATTCTACAGGAAGTCTTCTATGGGCAGACACCGTTGATAACTCAACACCCTATGACTGTGGAGAGGGAATATTTGTTGATAATGCAGGAAACATTTATGTTGCAGGTTATCAGTATAACGGTTCAAACTATGACTTTGTGACAATAAAGTATGGGACAAATACAGGGGTACACTCAAGGGATAATGTAGAGAAACCTGATATAAAAGTTTCTTTATTCAATGAAGGAGAGATTCCATTCTCATTATCCCTCAGGGATGGCAAAAGGTTCAGGGTTTCTCTATATAGTGTGGACGGAAGACTTCTTGAGTGTATAGAAGGGGAGGGTTCTGGTGAATACGAAAAGAGATTCTATGCACCTTCTGGAATTTACTTCCTGGTTCTTGAAACGGGAGAAAGAAGGATATCAAAGAGGGTCATTGTGGTAGAGTAACCCTGGGGTATGCCCTTCCCTTGACAATAATAGAAGTTTTAATAAAATTATGTTGCATGTGGGCCCATAGCTCAGTTGGTTAGAGCGCTCGCCTGATAAGCGAGAGGTGGGTGGTTCGAGTCCACTTGGGCCCACCAGTCTCTCTGGAGGCATTATGTTTATCCTGATTCCATTCCTCATTTCAACATACTCGGGTACAATCACAACCTCACAGAATTTCATCACCATAGATGACATAGATAGGGTTTTTGTGTTCCCATCAGAGATTACAGAATATCCATCACAGGTGTTCTTTGAAACAGGTGATTTTGACAACATGGGTGTATTTGTGCAGGACCCATACATGAAGATTGGTGCAATGGGTTTCCTTGCATCATCCTTAAATGATGATGTGGAGTCGCTCCTCAACTCACTCTCCATAAAGACTGCACCCATATACAGGCTCTTCTGGGGAAATGGCGGTATCGGATTTTATTTAGGTGGCACAAAAACAGCCGAGAGTGATGAGAATCAGTCAGGGAGATTTGACTACATTACTGCTGGAATTTCAAAGAGGTTCAGGTCCCTGTTTTTCTCCTTTGAGGTTTCAAGGCTCACCTTTGACAGGAGCATTACAAACACAAGAACCTACTCTGATGGTGATTATTCCTATGGCGTTAATCTCCTTTACAGAAAGGAGACTGAATTCTTTGAAATCACTCCGTTCTTCACCACTGGTTACACAGACCTTTCAAGGCTTGAGGGTGATGAATTCAATGTTGTTGAACATGGACTCACTGGTTTTAATGCATCAGCAGGTTTCACCATCAGGGCAGTTCCCTTTGAATCCTCCTATATCTACCTTGATGTTTCAGCCCATTATACAAGGGAACATGAGACCTACTATGATACCACGGACTTAACCACCTATGGCCTCCCGGTTTGTGTGGGTATGGAGGTCAGGAAAGGGAGATTTATATTCAGGGGCGCATACAAATACGGTATTTTTGTGGATAAAGAAACATCAAAGGCATACAGGGTTGAGGACAATCTTAAATTGGGTGTATTTTTCTCCCTTGAAGACCTTGACATTGGTGGAGTTTTGAATAATAAATTACTGACTGATGGACCCTACTTCATCACAGGACAGAGTCTATCAAAGGGTCCATTTGCTGAATTCTCCATTGTTTGGAGATTCAGGAACCTTTAACGGGGGCGTAGCTCAATTGGTAGAGCACCTGCCTTGCACGCAGGAGGTCAGCGGTTCGAATCCGCTCGCCTCCATTTTTTTATGATATGAAACCCGCAGTATTCATTGACAGGGATGGAACAATACTGAGGTTTTATGGTTATGCCAGAACACCATTCCCTCCTGTTCTCATTGATGGTGCATCTGAAGGTATAAGGTTGCTCAGGGAGAGAGGATTTTTTGTATTTGTTATCACGAACCAGTCAGGGATTGGGAGGGGATTGATTTCACCAGAGGATGTTGAGGTTGTGAACTGGTGGATGGAGAGCCTTCTTCTCAGGGAAGGTGCAGGTATTGATGGTGTTTTTTATTCTCCTGACCCTCCATGGATTGTATCAAAGACAAGGAAACCAGGAACAGGTCTTATTGACTGGATTACATCCTTTTACCCCATAGACCTTGAACACTCATGGATTGTTGGAGACAAAATGGATGATATTCTGCTCGGGAGGAACGCAGGCATCAAATCCTGTCTGGTACTCACAGGAGAGGGAGAAAAGACCTTGAGAAAGATGAGGGATATAGACCTTGTATTCCCCTGCCTTAAAACATTCGCTGAGTTTGTTGTGGAAGAGCTGGACGGATTTCCCACTTGAAAAATCCGTATAAATGTGGTAATATAAACAAAAAAAGGAGAAGGGATGATATACGGCGTGATAATGGCTGGTGGAAGAGGTGAGAGATTCTGGCCTCTCTCAAGGAAGGCCTATCCAAAGCAGTTCCTTGCACTCACCTCTGACAGGCCCCTTATCATTGAGACAAGGGATAGGCTGGAAGGGTTCATAGATAAGGAGAATATCTTTGTTGTTACCACAGATGAGTTGAAGGACGAGATTGTGAAGATGGGGTTCAGGCAGGATAAATTGATTGTTGAACCTGAGGGCAAGAACACACTGTATGCAGTGCTCCTTTCAGCAATACACATAATCAGGGATGACCCGGAGGCAGTTATTTACACACTTCCATCAGACCACTATGTGGGGGATAACCAGGAGTTTGCCACTGTCCTGAAAAAAGGCATGAAGGTTGCTGAGATGAATGGACTTGGCACATTTGGCATAAAGCCCACAAGACCTGAAACTGGATACGGTTACATTGAACAAGGAGAAAGGATTGAGGATGGTATTTACAGGGTTAAGAGGTTTACAGAGAAACCCAATCAGAAACTTGCCGTTGAATTCCTTAAAAAGGGAGGATTCCTCTGGAACAGTGGTATCTTTGTCTGGAAGGCAGAGAAGATCATTGAGGAGGTGAAGACCCATCAACCTCATCTAACAGGGGCAATTGAAGGTCTTTTGAAGGACTATACGGATAAGAACATAAAAAACCTATACGATGCAGGGGAGCCCATATCTGTTGACTATGGGGTGATGGAGAGGAGCAAGGATGTCTATACAGTGCTTGCTGATTTTCCATGGGATGATATAGGCACATGGGCTGCCCTTGGAAGGATTCTTCCATCCGATGAAAATGGTAATACGATAAAAGGTGATGTTGTGGCACTCAACACAACTGGTTCAATCCTTTATGCAGAGAATGGAACAATACTTGCCGAGGGGCTTTCCAATTACATTGTTGTCCATACAGAGGATGCAACACTTGTCATTCCAAAAAACAGGTCCCAGGAATTAAAAAATTTCCTGAAGGGACTGAAGGAAAAATACCTTTAAAAAGGAGGTATTCATGAAGTATCTTATCCCCATTCTTGCACTGCTCATTGTTTTACCATCATGTGTGAAGGCAACCAAACCTGCAATGGAAGAGGAAGAACCTGCCTTTGTTGTTGAGGAAGACACCACTGCCACTGGAACTGTTGAGGTTTTCCAGGAAACAGAAATTCCTGAGACAACAATTGAGGAGACAACGGTTACCACACCGGAAACAACAACTGCTGAAACAACAGCGGTTATCACTCCACCACCAGAGGTTCCCACAGTTGAGACAAAGAAGATGGGTTACAGGGTTCAGATAGGGGCATTCAGCAGCAGGGAGTCAGCAGAGGAGTTTGCTGACAGGGTGCGTTCAAGGTTCACTGTTGGTGTCTATGTCCAGTATGTTGCACCCTACTACAAGGTTAGGGTTGGAGACTTCCTCACAAAGGCAGAGGCAGACAACTTCAAGATGAGGGTGTGGGAGATGGGGTTCACAGATGCCTTTGTTGTTGAGTCTGAAATCACCCAATGAGGGTCTGGGTAGCAACTGCTAACAGGGATAAGTTAAAGGAGATTAAACGAATACTTGAAGATGAAATAGAGGGCATAAGGGTCTTCTCAACCCTTGACCTTGATGAGAAAATTCATATATTAGAGGACGGAAAAACACTTGAAGAAAACGCCCTGAAAAAGGCGGGTGCGCTCTTTGAAAAGGTGAGGGAGTGGACCATTGCAGATGACACAGGGCTTGAGGTCTATGCCCTTGATATGAGACCAGGTGTATATTCTGCAAGGTATAGTGGTGGTGGATACAGGGACAATGTAGAGAAACTGCTGGAAGAACTCAGGGATAAAGAGGATAGAAGGGCAAGATTCAGGACGGTTTTTGCTGTTATTTCACCTGAAGGGAAGGAATGGCTCTTTGAGGGCATCTGTGAAGGGAGTATCATCAAAGAGCCAAGAGGTGACGGCGGCTTTGGTTATGACCCTGTTTTTCTTCCTGATGGATACACGCAGACATTTGCTGAACTGAATCCCGGGGAGAAGGACAGGATAAGCCATAGAGGAAGGGCATTAAAAAAGGTTGTGGAATTTCTTCGGGGCGTAGCGCAGCCCGGTTAGCGCGCCTGCCTTGGGAGCAGGAAGTCGGTGGTTCAAATCCACTCGCCCCGATTTTTTATGATGCGCCTGTAGCTCAACAGGATAGAGCAGCGGATTTCTAATCCGCTGGTTGGGGGTTCGAGTCCTCCCAGGCGCGGAAAAACATATGGTGAGCGTAGCTCAACTGGTCAGAGCGCTGGACTGTGGCTCCAGAGGTTGGGGGTTCAAGTCCCCTCGCTCACCCTGAAGATGCGCCACTGGCTCAACTGGTAGAGCAGCGGACTCTTAATCCGCGGGTTGGGGGTTCGAGTCCCTCGTGGCGCATTTTTTATATTCTGGTCTCCCCACCAAGCCTTATGTAGTAGATTGGGCTTCTGTCAGGATAGGTTCTGTAAAAACCCGTGATAGAGAATTTAAGGTTGTTGAAGTGCAGGTTCAGGGATGGTTTCAGGGTGATTGTTGCGCCTTCTGGATATGTTGAGATTTCATAAACCCGAATCTTATACTTATAATGGGATATCTCAAGAGATATATTCCCTTTACCCACCTGAATGGATGGCTCAAACTCAATAAACATAATTTTATTCCCCTTTGTATCTATTTCTCCAGCCTCATTATTCAGTTTAAGGAGTCCATTTAACCTCAGCCTTATAAACTTCCTCTCCTCGTCGGATGTAACCCTGTACCCTCCACACGCATTCCCTTTTTTGAAATAGAAACCTGCGTTGTATTCCCTCCTGAACCTTGTATCAAATCCACCCCCAAGGAGGGTGAATCTCTCCCTTTTGACTTCAGCCCTTGCCTCAATCCCGAAGTTTTTTCTTAATGGTATCATTGTATGCAGGTGTCCATCCTCTGTGAAATCCTCTCCCCTCATGTCAAGGATACCTGAAACTTCAAGGGAGAAGGGAGACCTGTTAATAAAATCCATAATCACCCTGTATCTTCTGGTCCTCTCAAGGGAATCGGATGGAATGATGTCCCTCAGGTAATCTCCATATGGATTTTGATAATATGAGCCAGAGATGGAGTCATAGGAGTAGTTGCCAAGGCCTTCTCCCGCCCTTCTGTAAACAGCAATCATTCTTGTTTCAAGGTGTTCCTGAATCACGCCGGAGACCTTTATACCCCTGTTCCTCCATTGGTGCTGGAGCGTGGGTGCAAGGTTCACCTGCATCCTCCTTCTTCCATCCTTCAAACTCTTCCTCATAATCATATTCCCCTTCAGGTTGAGCAGGTGGGTTTTAAGAAAGATATCCCCTTTGTAAAAGGCAGTTGTATCTTTGTAAAGACCTGAAACAACGCTACCTTCTCTTCCAGCCTCACCTTTAATGAATCCAAGATTTAAAAGTCCATACCTCCTGTACAGTGAGTCCTGAACCTCCTGAACCGCCCCGAGTTCAATATTTCCCTTAATGAACTTTACACCTATATGTTCCTTAAATTTATCCACATCAAGATAATCAAAGCTTATGTTACCCATATTGAGGCTTATTTTTTTGAGAAGTCTGTCCTCTGCCTTCCCACCTCCAGCCAGAATCTTTACATCCCTGAGTGGTTTGAGTGAAATTGTGAAGGTGCATGCATCTTTTACATCCTTTCCCCATTGTGTTTTCATGTTCCCTTCCATGTTCTCAAGGTACTGGAAATTGTCGCCATCCCTGTAAAATCCAGAGATTGAGATAGAGATATTTTCACCTAAATTGAATAAAACATGGGTGAGAGAAACTCCAGTGTAATTGTATGCCTCTCCTGTAAATCTCTGACCCCTTGCCTCTCCAGTTATCTCTATCTCAACAGGTCCTGCCTCTTTCTTAAAATTTAGATAAACCGTGTTTATTTCGCCATTCAGGGGAATCTTTCTCAGTGCAGTCCAATCACCACTTCCCTGAAAAACAAAATATCCAAGGGAGTCATTAAACACATACTCACCACTGTCTCCACCAACATACTGGAAGTTCACAGAGTATGCACCCTTCATACTTCCAGCATACACAAAGTGGGAGTCAACAAGGTTGTAATCACCCATGCCAGTTCCCCTGTACTCTGCATTGTAAACATAAACAATGCCAGACTCTGGAACAGCTTTGTGGATAAGTATATTTTCAAGCAGGTCATCACTCCTCTGAAAAAGAAGCCTCCCATTCTTCCATCTATACCCTGCTGTGTATATGGACTCATTGGAGCCACCTGGAAGATACTGGAATATTACCTGGACAACGTCTGTGTGCCTTATGTAGTGGGATGCAGTGAAGGTGATTTCTCCCTTTTCGTAATCAAGAACATAATCCTTATCCCTTTCAAGTTTCTTACCATTGAAATAGACCCTTTCAGAACCTGTGATTATCCATACCCTCTTTCCGCTTTCGTCCCTCAATGAATAAGGGCCTGGAATACCATCCTCCAGTTCAAGCAGGGTGGAAACCTCCCTTGTTCCTGAGAACCCTGCAGTTGCCTCAAGACCCCTGAAGTATCCTTTAAACCCTGTTATCCTTGTTTCCTTTTCCCCGATCTTCTGAATGAAATTCCCAAGCCTTATTCCCATGGATGGTGAGACAATCTCCATATAGAGATTGTCAACCTGATTCAGGCCAAGGAGACCATACTGGTAGGGAAACTGATTGTCAGAGACCTTCCCGTTGATTTCAAACCTCTTCACCCTT
>QNDZ01000028.1 GCA_003646055.1 bacterium | reverse complement strand
TGAAAGATTCACAGCACCATTATCAATCAATATTGCATGTTCCAGAACAGTTCTTAAAATGAACAGCACACTGATTGGTGATTTTTATCAGGGTTATATAAACAACGGTGTGGAGATGCAGAACAAATTCCCTGGATTAAATCTGAATAATCTACTCACCATATCCAGACTTGAGATGAAGCAAAAACGAACTGATATCTTAATCAGAGGTTTTTCACTGCTTGCCAAAGAATTCCCTGGATTGCATCTCACCATTGTTGGCGAAGGCAGGGATAGAAATAAACTTGAACTACTAACAAAAAAACTTGGACTCACAAACAGGGTTAAATTCACTGGATTCATTTCCGTTGATAATTACCTTCTCAAGAACTTTGGGATTTTTATCCTTGTAAGTGAATTTGAAGGCCTCCCATATTCATTACTTGAAGCTATGGCATCTGGTCTTATACCTGTTGTGAGCAATGTTGGCGGGATAAGGGATGTGGTGATTGATGGTGTAAACGGACTACTTCTTAATAAAAATTCACCAGAGGAAGTATATGACAAAATAAAATACCTGTTAACCCACAAGGACAAAGCAGGAGAAATAAAAATGCATGCAAGAGAGACAATAATAAACAACTTTCATATAAAAAAGACCATAAAGACATGGAAGAACCTCTATGAGGAAACTTTAACTGCTCAACATAATCATTTAAAAATAAATAGATTAAATATATTCAATTCAACCCTTTCAAACAGAGTAGAATAAGCCTGTTGATTTTTAATATGTTTGTGGATAATGGTTTACGCTTATTACATTGATTTTGAGGTTGTTGTAGGGTTATTCCGATTTATCCACACCTTTTCCACATGGGAATATCAATTCCCTGCCAAAAGAAGATTAATTGCTACATCAACGACCTTCGGGTCAAATTGCTTCCCCTTCTCCCTTTTTAATTCTTCTATAATCTGCTCTAAACTCATGGAGGGTCTGTATGGTCTTTCTGACATCATTGCCTCTATTGAGTCTGCAACAGTTAATATCCTTGCACAGAGGGGAATCTCTTCCCCTTTAAGCCTGTAAGGGTATCCTTTGCCATCGTATCTCTCATGATGGTGTAAAACAATTTCAGATGCCTTTTCCAATCCCTTAATATGTGAAATTATACGTGCACCAATTACCGGGTGCTCCTCCATCTCCTTCCTCTCCTCTTCTCCAAGTGGCCCGGGTTTCCTGAGTATCTGTTTTTCAACAATCACCTTTCCTATGTCATGAAGGAGGCCTGCCTTGTAGAGGGCATCAATTTCATCCTCAGATAGTCCCATCTTTATTCCTATCCTTACAGCAAGCCTGGCAACATTTTCTGAATGGTTCATTGTGTATGAATCCTTCTGTGATTCCAGTTCAGAAAGAACCTTTATAATACTTGATGTTGTCCTGACTGCCTTTTCATAAAGTTCTGCATTCTTTATTGCAATTGAAACCTCAAGTGCAAAGGCCTCCAGTATGTCAAAACTCTCCTCATCGTATCTTACTTCTTTCTTTGAGTAAAGATTCAGAATTCCATAAATTTCCTCATCAACAAGTATGGGAACAGAAAGTACTGAAACTATACCCTCCCTACCTATCAAATCCCGATCCCTCTCTATAACGTCAGAAAAATTCTTTATAAATATTGGCTTACCTTTATAATGTTCATCCTTAACCCTGAGAACCTCCTCAAGTGTAAGGTAATGGGAGGCCCTGTACTTTTCTGAGAGACCGGATGCCGAGACTATACGAAAAATCTTTTCGTTCTCCTGTTGAAGCATCAGTGAACAGGCATCAGCATTGAATAATTCTGTTGCAACACTTACGATCAGGTCAAAAACTCTACCAATGTCCATTTCTGCTACAATCAATCTACCAGCCTTATCCAGATTAACCAACGCCTCAGAACGCTTCCTGAATCCATCAAGACTCTTCAAGAATCTGAGAAGTAATGAAATATGGGAATTAATATAATCAAGGAGTTCCACCTCTTCATCCATGAAGGGCTCTTTTTCAGGATGTCTTGCAATGTAGATGAATCCAAAGGGGCTTCCAAACACAAAAATGGGGCTACATATCACATGTTTAACATTGAAGTATTTTACAAATTTCTTCTTTATGTATGGGTCGTTGAATGCATCATTGGTAAAATAACTCTTCCTGTTCTCCATTGCAACACGTGCAATGCTATTCCCTTCAAGTTTGAACCTGAATATGTTCACCTGTTCAGGTGTCAGGTTATATCCAGGACCAACTGCATAAACCATATTATTTGCAGAGTCATAAAGGGTGAAAACAGCAAGGTCTGCCTTTAATATACGAGCAATCCTCACTGTAATGTGGTCATAGATATCCTCTATTCTATCTGTTTCTGCTATTTCATTTATCAACGCCATGATTTCATTGTTTATGTAGTTGTATGCAGAAATTTCAATTAGGGTGAACACAAAAGGCCTTGCAACCTCAATCCAGTTCTTGAAGTGTGGTTTTGACTCTTCTTCAACCTTGAAAATAATGCCCTTTCCATCCTTCTTAACCACACATATACCATCATGCCAGTTTATTCCATCTGGGGATTTATGAAATATTTGCATCACCTCTTTTTCATAAAGAGGCGGTAAAAGAGAGTGAAAGATAAAAGCGTCTTTGACCCGGAGGTTTTCCTGCTTTAATTCCTCTTTTAAAATCTCTATACTCTTTCTCACATACAAACCATAGGTGAAAAATTTTATTATGTCAAGCAAAAAATTCATTGACAAAATTTTTATTTTCTGATACATCATTGAAAAAAGGAGGTTATATGAACAGCATATTTCTGGCAATTTTTACATTTTTTCTTTATATAATTGCATATAACACCTATGGAAAATTTATCGCAAAGAAACTCTTTAAACTTGATAATACCAATAAAACACCTGCTGTTGAACAAGAGGATGGTATTGACTATGTTCCAACACGGAAGGAGATAATATTCGGCCACCATTTTACTTCTATTGCTGGCCTTGGTCCCATTGTTGGTCCGGCAATAGCAATCATATGGGGATGGATACCAGCCCTATTATGGCTTGTTTTTGGGTCAATCTTTATGGGTGCGGTTCACGATTTTGGTTCCCTAATTGTTTCATTACGAAACGGAGGTGTCTCCATTGGTGAACTCACCTCTTCCATTATCAATCAGAGGGCAAGGGTTCTTTTTTTTCTAATTATCTTTTTTGAACTCTGGATTGTGATAGCAATATTTGCAATGATAATGGGTGTCCTCTTCAACCTTTATCCAGAATCTGTCTTCCCTGTCTGGTTCCAGATACCCATTGCAATTGGAGTGGGTGTTCTTGTATATAGAAGAAAAATGAATGTTACTCTTCTTAGCATTATTGCAATTATTTTTATGTACATAACCATTATTGTGGGTGCACACTTTCCTATCAAAATACCCTCTCTGGGGCATGTTGGTTCTGTTGAGATATGGGTTCTAATCTTGCTTATTTATGTCTTTTTTGCATCCACACTTCCTGTATGGGTTCTGCTCCAGCCAAGGGACTACATAAATGCATTCCAGTTAATCATTGCCATGTCCCTTTTGTTTCTTGGTGTCCTTTTTGCACACCCCCAGATTGTTGCACCTGGAATAAACACACCCCCTGCTGATGCACCCCCCATACTTCCGTTCATATTTGTTATTGTTGCATGTGGAGCAATCTCAGGTTTTCACAGTCTGGTCAGTTCTGGAACATCCTCAAAACAGATATTAAAGGAATCAGACTCACTTTTTGTTGGTTATGGTGGGATGCTGTTTGAGAGTTTCCTTGCAATACTCGTCCTTATCTCAGTATCAGCTGGCATCGGTATAAAATACATTACCAAATCAGGAGAAATCCTTCGTGGGTTCCAGGCCTGGCAGACCCATTACTCCAGTTATCTTGGTTCGTCAGGGCTTGGTGCAAAACTCACTGCATTTATAACTGGTTCAGCAAATCTAATGGAGGCATTAAGAATTCCACATATAGTTGCTGCAACCATAATGGGTGTATTCATTGTCTCATTTGCAGGAACAACCCTTGATACTGCCACAAGGGTACAGAGATACGTTATAACTGAGTTTCTCTCAGGAGCAAAATGGGAATGGGTTAAAAACAGATACTTCACCACATTTATTGCAGTTTTAACAGCAGCGCTTCTAGCGTTTTCTCAAAAAGGAGGAAAGGGGGCAATGATACTCTGGCCACTTTTCGGCACAGTGAACCAGTTGCTTGCTGGGCTTGCACTCCTGATAATCACGGTTTATTTGAAAAAGCATAAAAAAAATCTTCTTATCTCTGGAATACCCATGGTTTTTATGATTACCATGACAGGATATGCAATGATTAAGAACATAATAAACTTTTTCTTGAAGCACAACCACCTTCTTTTCGGCATTGGTATCGCTGTTTTCCTTCTGGAACTCTGGCTGATTATTGAGGGCATAATTGTTTTAAAAGGAGGGAACAACCTTGTTTGGGAAAAAGAAAAATAAAAATCATTTTGACTGGAGAAAAACCCTTACAAAATTTGTCCTGATTCCTCTTCTATCTGCAATCATAGGTGGATTGGTATCATATGGATTCTTTCTTATAAAACTGAAGCGAGAAAGGGCTGAAGTTCAGGATGTATCAATTTATGTATCCCACAATAATGTATCAGGATGTTTTGAGGGAAGCAGGGTTGTTAAATATAACAGGAAACAGTGGTGGCTTTACCATGGTAATGTGATAATTAAAAATACAGGTTATGCAGACCTCTCTGATATCCCGGTTGAATGCCTGATTAATGGATTTATCACAGGCAAGCCCGTCATTGTCAAGGAACCCGTGAAAACCACAATAGAAAAAATTGAGATTATAAAAACTGAAAAGGGACAAAAACTAAAATTCTTCATTCCTGCATTGAGGAGAAACCAGAGTGTTTCAGTGGAATTCTTTTATTTTGCTGACAGGCCGGGAATTCCTGCTCAACCTGTGTGTGAACTTGAAAAACCTGGTATAAGGATAAGAACACTCCACCTAATTTACAGGTAGAAAAATAAACTACGGTTCGACACAGAGGGTTTTCTTATTCCAAATCTTCTGAATTAACAAGGTAATTCAAAAACTCCATCTCTATTGTAAAATCGACATTATGGACCTTCACATATGGAGGAACACTCAGGTTTTCTGGAGTGAAGTTAAGGATACCTGAAATCCCGGCTGACACAAGGATTTCTGCAGTATGCTGTGCTGCCTCTCCAGGGGTGGTGAGTATAGCAAGTTTTATACCATATTCCTTTACAAACTCTGGAATCTTTGAATCATCCTGTATCCTCACATCACAGAATTTCTTACCTATTTTACTCACATCCACATCAAATGCACCAACAATCCTGAACCCTCTCTGTTTCATGAGTTTTGAGGCAAGAAGAGCAGTCCCAAGATTACCCACACCAACAAGGATTATAGGGATATAGGATTTCAAGCCAAGTATCTCCCTTATACGTTGTATTAAATCCCTTACAGGGTATCCCTTACCCCTTCTACCAGTTTTACCTATAAAACTTAAACCCTTCCTTATCTGGGTATCAGGAATTTCAAGGATTTCAGAGAGACCCTTTGATGAGATATGGGTAACCCCTCTATGGTCCAGGCCTTCAAAAGCCCTTAAGTAAAGTGAAAGCCTTTTTACTGTTGGTGGTGGAAGTTTATTTTTCAAGGCTTATCTCTCCAAAATCAAACCAGAAGCCTGTCCTCTTAATATTGTCAATCTCCGCCTGAATAAGTTCAGCATGCGCCTCTTCCATTTCCAGAAGTCTCTTTGCCATCTCCTTGATGTTGAGGTCCTCTGCCTTTTCATAAATCTCTCTGTAGGTCTTAATGGCATCATTCTCAAGGTCAAGTGCAACGCGGAGTGCATCAAGGTCACTCAATCCAGTATCACCCCTTCCCTTTATCAGTGATGAAGCAATATGGGGTATCAACTTTTCTATGTCTGATGAACCAATTTCTGTCTTCACGGTTTCTCCGCACTCACCATAATGGTCAAGTTCCTTCTGTATAATCTCTGCATGATCATACTCATCCATGGCAAGCCTGATGAACATATCCTTACCGCTTATATTCTTTGTATCCCTTGCAAACTTCAAATATTTATACAACGCATCTTTTTCAGCCTTTAAGGCAGACTTTAAGAGTTCAAGAACATGCTTCATAATGCCCCCTTTTTTACAATTACAAGTTTTGCCTTTGCATATGCATAAATCTCACCCTCACCATCAACAAGCCTTGCACCAGCCAGTACCAGTTTCCCTTTCACCTCTTCCACATATCCCTCTGCAATATACTCAGTTTCAACTTTTACAGGCTTTTTATATCTAACGGTCAATTCTCCTGTCACAGTCACGTATCCAAGCGAGGCTGCTGCATAAACACACATCTCGTCAAGGACTGCTCCCACCATACCACCATGGACGACCCCTGTGTATCCCTGGAAATACTCCTGGTATGAAAAAACCGTCCTTGATTTTCCATCCCTGTAATCAATCCTCAATTTCAATCCAACAGGGTTTTCAAGGCCACAAAGCAGGCACTTGTTTTCATTCACAAATTCCATGAAAATATTATAAGAAAAACTCAAAATAATTCAATAGACTTTGTGAAATTTTTCATAAATTATTCTGGCAAGAACCGGACCTATTCCCCTGACCTTCATAAGGTCGTAGATTGAGGCACCCTCAATCTTCTTCTCTGAACCGAAAAAGAGTATCAGATTTCTCTTTTTCTTCTCACCAATTCCTGGAATGGTATCAAGCACTGAATATTTAACCTTCTTCCTTCTCAATTTTCTATGATATCCAATAGCAAATCTATGTGCCTCATCCCTTACATGCTTCAATAGGTGAATGGCGGGAGAATCAGGAGGAAGTTGTAAAACAGAACCATCTGGCATATAAAGGGTCTCAAACCTCTTTGCAATGGCAAGAACATTGTAACCCTCAAGGCCAAGGCTTTCAATAACATTCATTGCAACTTTCAACTGCCCCTTTCCACCATCCACCAGTATGAGGTCGGGGGGAGTCTTTCCTTCTTTCAGTATCCTCAAAATTCTCCTTGAAATCACCTCCCCCATCATCCTGTAATCATCTATGCCTTTAATTGACTTTATCTTAAACCGCCTGTACTCACCTTTCAGGGGTTTCCCATTAACAAAAACAACACATGAACCCACTGCATCCCTGCCTGATATATTTGAAATATCAAACCCCTCAATCCTTTTTGGTGGATTTTTTAGTTTCAGATGCCTCTGGAGTTCAAGCACTGAACCGGGTATGCTCCTCTTCACTTTAAGTCTGTATCCCTCAAGTTCCACGCTAGCATTCTTCTTTGCCATAAGAAGAAGGCGCTTTTCCTTACCCCTTACAGGTTTTTTGACAGTTACTCCAAGGGCCTTTTCAACCTTCTCCATGCCTTTAAATTCCTCTGGAATACAAATAACAGGTGGAGTGAAATCCAGATCCCTGTAATACCTTATGAGGAAGTATTCAAGGACTGATTCTGGTCCTTCCTGCAGGGGGTCATTTATGGCGAATGTTTCCTTACCAAACATCCTGCCCATCCTTATCTGAAGAACAGCAATAATCCACAACCCTCTATCACCTGCAATGTTTATAATGTCAAGATTCCTCTTATCAGGGAAGATAACATTCTGGGAACGCTTCAGATTTCGTAAGGCAAACAACCTGTCCCTTAAAACTGCAGCCCTCTCAAATTCCTGTCCCTCTGATGCCCTCCACATCTCCCTTTCCAGTTCCTCCTCAAGTTCCTCAGTCCTGCCCTGGAGAAATGATATAACCTTCTGAACATTTTCATTGTATTTTTCTCTGCTGATTCTCCCTGTGCATGGAGCAGGACACCTTCCAATATGATAATCCAGACACTCCTTATCAGGAAGTTTTTTATACCTGCATGTTCTTAATGGAAAGAGTTTTTGCAGAAGTCTTAACGTCCTCTTGACAGATTTTGCACTTGTATAAGGGCCAAAGTACACCCCTTTACCCTGAACAATCTTCCTTGTAAGGAAAACACGGGGGAACTCTTCCTCCGTGCTTACCTTAATGTATGGGTATTTTTTATCGTCTTTGAGATTGATGTTGTATCTTGGTTTATGTTTCTTTATCAGTGTATCTTCAAGAAGGAGTGCCTCAATCTCTGAATCTGTTATAATATACTTCACCTCCACTGCTTTTCTAATAATTGTTGAACCCTTTAAGCCTGCATCCTTTCTGAAATACTGTTTTATCCTCTTCTTCAAATTTTTTGCCTTCCCAATGTAAATTGGCTTGCCTTCTTTATCCAGAAAGAGATAAACACCGGGATTTTCAGGAAGATAATCAGGAATCTTCATTTTACCCTGTAAAGTGGCTCTTTACCCTCCAGTGTAAGGATAATATTTTTGACAGCAATCTCAGCCATTCCCTTCCTTGCCCTATAAGTTGCACTGCCTATGTGAGGAGTTAAAACAACATTATCCATCTTTAATAATGAGGTTGTTATTCCTGGTTCATACTCATACACATCAAGTGCTGCTCCTGCAATTCTTCCACTGGCAAGTGCCTCTGCAAGGGCAATCTCGTCTATTAGAGCACCCCTCCCTGTATTCACAAGGAATGTATCCTTTCCCATCATCTGAAACTCCTTTTCACCAATAATATGGTGGGTTTCACTGGTGAGGGGGAGATGGAGGGATATTATATCAGATTTTTTGAGGAGTTCTTCAAGTTCCACCTTTCTTGCACCAAGTTTCTCAAGATGCTCTTTCCTTTTCCTTGAAAAATAAAGTACACTGGCACCAAGTTTCATCACCTTCTCAGCAAATGAGGAACCTATTCTCCCCGCTCCAACAACCCCAACTGTAGAACCAGAAAGTTCCATTCCAAGAAACAATTCAGGTAACCACCCTTCAAATCTTCCCTCCCTTGTGAATCTATCAGCCTCAACAATCCTTCTTATAAGTGCAAAAACCAGTGATAGGGCAAGTTCAGCAGTGGCATTTGTCAATATATCCGGTGTATTTGTAACAACAATTCCCTTTGAACTGGCATATTCAACATCTATGTTGTCATATCCCACTGCGTAGTTTGAAATAACTTTCAGAGCGGATGCTTCATCAATCACTTCCCTGTTTATCGGGTCTCTCAACAGACATAGAATAGCATCTTTGTCCTTTATCCTCTTTTTGATCTCATTAACAGTGGGAGGAGAAGTTTCTGGATAGACTTCACAATCATGTTTTTCAAGGAGTTCCTTAATCCAGTCCTCAGAGAATGGGTATGTAATAAAGACCTTTGCCACTAACCGCCTCCGGTAAAGAGAAGAACACCCAGTAGAATTCCCACTCCATCAGCAATCAGGTCTTTCCAGCTTGGAGTGCCCCTTTTACTCACCCCATCATATATCTCTTTCCCTATGCCAGCAACCGCAGAAAGAGAAATGGAGAACACCCTTGCTCCATTATCAGGATTTTTCAACTGGCAGTGGTAAACATGATAGGAAAGTCCCACAATTGCTGCTGAATGTATCACATGGAGAGCCTTGTCCTTTGCAAAAAATTTATCCTCCTTCTTTACTGGATTGAAAGTGGCAAAGAGTATCAGTAGATTATAGACCGAGGTCATCACTCACCTCCCTCATCCCTTCAAGGCATAGTTCAATAAATTTTTCCAGAGAAATCCCCAGTTTCTCACATTCCCTTATCTGTTCCCGATTTGCACCAGCAGCAAACCTCTTTTCTTTAAATCTCCTCATTATAAAAGGCACATCAATCCCTTTGAGAGACTTTGATGGATGCATCAGTGCTGAAGCCACTATTAAACCCGAGAGGGGGTCAGCAGCGTAGAGGGATATTTCCATTTTTGTTTCAGCAGGCTTGTGCCCTGGATGCGCCTTTATTGCATCAAGAATATCCCTCTCAAAACCCATCCCCTCAAGTATCTTCACGGTCTCAAGCCCATGCCTTGCCGGGTCATCCTTTGTCACCTCATAATCAAGGTCGTGAAGAAGACCTGTAATTTTCCACTTTTCAATATCCTCACCAAAATGTTCTGCAAGTTTACCCATACAACCTGAAACTGCTATGCAGTGTTTGACAAGGTTTTTTGTCTTAACATGTTTCTTCATAAGTTCAAGAGCCTCTCCATACTCCATCAGTAATCACCTCCTTCAAGATACATCTTCCCCTGTTCTGTATATCTGGGAAATCTTCTTACAAGTTCCTCATAAACCTTTTTAGCCTTATCAATCATGTTATTCTCTCTTAACGACTTTATAAGCCTGAGGAGTATTATGGGTGCATCATTTCCTTCTCTGTAAAATTTATATGCCTGAAGAAGCACTGCAATCTCTCCATGCCCATCATTGTTCTTTTTATATGCATCCGCTATTCTGTAAAATTCTCCAGGTAAAAGATATCTGTCCAGTTTATTCTCCCTTATGTAGTCATTGTAAAACTGGATAATTGGTATATGCTCCCCTTCTTTCACAATGGAATTTAGTATGTGCCTGTAATATTTGGCTGCAAGTGCAGGATTACCCTTCTTCATATATAGATTGGCAAGTTCCATATTTGCGTCGTAATGGTCAGGATGTTCATCAAGGAATTTTAACAGTTTTTCTATTGCACCGTCAATGTCTCCACTCTCTATGGAATCAAACGCTTCCCTGAAGTCCCTGTCCACAATATCCAGTGTTTCATCCACCCTCTTTTCAAGTACCCTGCTCTCAAAACCTGTGGCCTTCATAACAACAACTGCAACCGCACCAAAGGCAAATCCAGCAACATGTGCCCAGAAAGCAACACCAGAGTGGTTTATATATACAGCATACATAAGCTGTTCAAGGAACCAGAACGGGAACATAACACCAGCATACACACTGAATGTGAAAACCATGGGGAAGAGAAATACGAGGAGTTTAATCCTGTGGTTAAAGAATCTAATGGTGAAGGCTCCCATGAGACCTGCTATGGCACCAGATGCACCTATGAGTGGAATATCAGAGTAGTTCATCATTGCATGGAAGAGTGAGGCAACAATCCCTGAAACAATATAGAAACCCAGGAAGAATAACCTACCCCATCTATCCTCAATGTTGACTCCAACAAGCCAGAGGAACCACATATTCCCAAGAAGATGTAACCATCCACCGTGCAAAAATAACGATGTTATAAGGGTCAAAAAACTGAATCTATCCGGGATAAAACCAAACTTCCTTACAAGGAGATTACTCTTAATCTCTTCAAGTTTATTATTCAATTCCTCCCAGTAGTCATACTCTTCATCGGAGAGTGGAACTTCACCACTTGCTATCTTTGCATGGATGCTGTCAGCAAAAATAGCAGGTTCAACACCCTCCTCTGCTATTTCAGGAAAACTGTCCATATTCCTTATGTAAATTGTGTATTCAAGTTTCCATAGTTTGTATTGAACCCTGCTGTATTCCTTTTGCTGTCTGGTCATTACAGGATATGTTATAAAGAATATGAGGAAGTTCAGTGCTATTATTACAGTGGTGACCAGGGGAAATCTCCTGATGTAGGTCTCTGAAGCAATCGGGATTATCACTACTCACCCACCAGGTTTATTGCTCTTTCTTCAATTATCACAGGGTCCTGTATGCGAACACCAAACTTACCAGGTATATAGATACCAACATCAATATGAAAAACCATACCTGGAACAAGGACATCCGTGCTATCTGGTGATATGTAAATTCCCTTTCTACCTGGAAGGATTGGCCTTGAAATAGGTCCGAAGGCATATTTATCAAGCCCCACTTCTGAGAGAAGTTTTCTGTATCTTTTATACACAGCAGAGCCCACCCTTCCAGGTCTGATAAACTCAAGTATCCTGTCCCTTATTTCAACAAGTTGATTATAAACCTCTGCAATCTTACCATTGTCAAAGGTGTAGGTTCTTGTGAATCCAGCACCCCTGTTACCAACAAGTACCCCAAAATCAACAATCAGGGGAGATTTTATCGGATGATTGTCAGTTACTGATGAAGGGTTGAATGTTCTCTTACCGGATATTACCCTTGTTGGATATCCACGCTTCTTGCCTCCTTTATCATAAATCATTCTATCAATCAAATTCCTCAGTCCAATTTCATCATCAGAGTTTTTTATCGCCTCTGGCAATCCCTTCAAAATCCTCTTCCCTATTTGAATCGCCTTCTTTATGTTTTTCAAACTTTCCGGGTCTGGTATTGAAAAGCTGTCCCTGAAAACATCCTTCACAACAATCGTCTCAATCCCGGGAATTTCCATGGGAATAAAAACACCTGCTCTGTGAACCCTCAACCTCTTCAATAGTCTGACCATCTCTTTAAAAGTACTCATACCTGCATTCAGATATTCAATGTTTTCAACGGGTATTTTCTCCACACTGTACTTTTTGAATTCTTCAATGGTATAAATATCTCCTATAAGGAATAGTTTATCCCTTGTGATAATAAGGAGTGGTGAAATCTCAAGAAAATTGTATGGCTTATTCACTGAAAGTGCTTCAAGCACATCATACTGGTCTTCAATTACAAGGGCATCAAGTTCATACTTTTCAATGATTTTCTTCAGAAGGTCAATCATCCACCGAGCACCTGTCTTAACCCCTGAAGCATCTTCAATCTCTGTAGTGCTTCAGTTTTCAAACTAGGGGTTTTCACAATACTCAACACCTTTTTATAAACCTTTTCAGCATCAGAGAACTTTCTCTGGGTCTCGTATATCCTGGCTATGTTCAAAAGTACCTCTGCACGGAAGGCGTTGTATTCAAAGAGTTCTTCTGCCTTCTGGTAGTTTTCAATCGCCGAGTTCATATCTCCTTTCTGCTCATAACACTGGGCAAGCCCTTCATAGGAAGACGGCCTTATAAATTTATCCTTTGTAAGTTTTGTAAGGGTTGTAAACCTCTCCATTGCCTTGTCAATCTGGCCTGATTGAAAGTCCATATTGGCAAGATAAAAAAGTGCCTTTATACCTGGAAGGGTTCCATAGTACTCCTTTGCAAGAAAGTCAAACTGGTTG
>QNDZ01000027.1 GCA_003646055.1 bacterium | reverse complement strand
TTCTTTGTCCTTATCAAACAAGAAAACCCTTTCCCCCAAAACATTATATATACCAATCCTCACATCTGACACCTTATTCAGGGTATAACTTATAACGATTCTCCTACCATCCTGTACTCTTATACCAGGGCAATTCCTCTCCACTTCTCTTTCCTTCACACCCACAATTGCCCCAAGGTGCTTCACCACAAAGAAACTCTCTCGGCCTGCAATATATACAAGACTATCCACTACATGAATGCCATAAAATGTGGCATCAGCAGAATAATATCCTACTTCAATTATAATCTTCAGGCCATAAATTATTGACAAGTACACCTTTGTCTTTTACCCAAATATCAAATCGGATTATATCTCTCTTTTCCATCAACAAAATTATACTCATAAAAATGCTCCCATCCATTGGGTGTAACAATCTTTTTTAGCCTTCCTTTTGAATCTATCCATAGACAAAGATTGGGTTGATTAACCCCTTTTGAATAAAATAAAAATCGCTCAATTCAGGAATAAGTTTTTCCTCTGTCAATACTCAAAACTTTTTTAATCCAAAACCCGCCCAACCTGTTGCGCTTAAATCAATAGTTATTCCAACATAAAAGGAACTTACAAAGGATTCCCAATCTGCGTATTTAAAACTTATATATCCCATCTCTATTCCAATGCGTAAAGGAATATTTGAATATGGCCCCAAAAGAAATGTTTTTGAAAAAATTATTCCACATCTCCTATATTTACCCCCTGCACCCCCCTGTTTATCAATTGCCCAATTACTAAATCCACAAAACAGATATACAACCTGTCCTTCCCAAATTTTTATACTGTCTTTAGGAGACCCTCCCAAAACATGATAAGGTTTGTACTCCCATTTTATATAAGGAACAAAATAGGCGTAAATAGGGGCAAAAGTTACCATTAACTCATTATCACCATTTAATTTAAACATCCCTGTAAACTCCCCCACATCCATCTCAATTCCCAGACCCAAAGGGGGAGATAACCCAATTCGAAAAACATCTCCCTTCACAGACATTCGTGATGGATGTAAAATGCTTATATTTAAGTATGACACATCCCACCAACCTATTGTACGATATGCTTTACCATTCAATATGCCAGGGAAAGATGAAAAGAATAATATAAATAATAAAAGAGGCTTCTTGGTATTATCAATCTTCTTTATCCAATAAGACTTTCCTCTTTTTCTGAATAAGAATTTTTCTTTAATTTTCATATAAGTTATTTTATATATTATTCGCAAAAGTCAATATAGATATAATTATGCGGCAATGGGTAGTGGGAGATGTGATGAATTCTCTGAACCTCTATCACTGGAGGTTCTTGCGACCAATTATCAACCAGATCTCACAAATAGTAAACTGTTCAGGTTTTCAGTGTCTCTATCTCAAAGACAACTGTTCCCCCACCTGTGTATTTACATGGGTCAGGACACTGGAGAAATGCCCTCTCTTTTCCCAGACCCATTTCTTCAGGTGGAACACCCCTTGAGAGTGAAGAGTAAAACGGAAGAATTACTGATAGGGCATGCATGCACAGGGGAATCTCTGTTTTGAGTATATATCCTTTATTTATAAAAAAAGTATCACCCCGATTAAAAACAGGACAATTCCCCTCAATCTCTTTTACAGTTATCTTCAAATCAAAAAGGGGCCGTTCTGCCCCCTTATTTAACCTCAACCTTTATCTCCTTTGGTTTTGCCCTTTCAGCCTTGGGAAGGGTGATGGTTAAAACACCCTGTTCATATGAAGCCTTCACCTTTGACTCGTCCAGCTCCACTGGAAGCGTGATTGTCCTCTGGAACTTTCCATAAGCCCTTTCAATCCTGTGGTAGGTCTCGTCCTTCTCCTCCTTTTCCATCTTCCTCTCTCCGCTGATGGTCAACTGGTTTCCATTGAGAACCACTTTAATATCCTCTTTCTTCATTCCTGGCACCTCAACAGATACAATGATGTTATCAGGTGTCTCCTTTATATCCACTGGAGGCAACCACCCCTCCCTCAATGTCTCAGCAGGATAGAAACCCATAAAGTCCCTGAAAATCCTGTCAAAGTCATCCTTCAGTGAGAGAAGATCTGCAAACGGGTCCCATCTTGCTATATCCTTCCTTGCCATTCTATCACCTCCTTTCTTTATCTTTTTTTAAGTATCATAAACTTTACACGACTTCCATATATAATATATCTGAATCTCTTTGTTTGTCAAGGGGTGTTTCTGGAAATTCCAAGTTGAATACAAGGTTACTATGGTAAAGGACAGTCCTACCCTTTCCAGGCACTTTTAATGTGGAATAAAACCGCACACTCAGGGATCAAAGAACTATAAACTTTCCCCTTTTCACCCTATTACCGTGTATAAACCTGTAAAAGTAAACACCCCCTGCCTCTGGGTGGAATGTAATTCTGTGGACACCATGCAAAACCTCCCCATCCACTGGAGAAGCTATAAGTTCCCCTGCAATGTTGTATATTCGTAGAGATACCCTTTCAGACTCAGGGATATAGAACCTAAATATTACGGTACCCTTTTCAACGGAACCTGACACCCGAAGTTTTTCATTACGATACTGATCCTTCATACCTGTGATGAGATCTTCATATATCTGAAGATTAGTCCACCCATCAGCAATATATATATAATCCCCTGAGACATAAACACCATATGCATCCAGAGGAGAATAGTATCCCACCTCTGACGGAGAAGATGGGTTGGAAACATCTAATATGCGGAGGCCAACATCAAGACCTACAAGATACGCATATGTTTCTGAGACGTAAACTCCGTAGGAAAAGCCAGACACATCATAATGACCTATTTCAGAAGGAGAAGTTGGATTGGATATATCAATTATACGAAGTCCTTCACTTTCGTCAGCAATATAGGCAAGGGTATCCTTAATAAATACTTCAAATGCACGCCCTGGAGTATCATAGTATCCTATCTCAAATGGGGAAGCTGGGTCTGAAACATTTATTATACGAAGCCCTCCTGCACAGGCAACATATGCAATAGTATCCAGCACGAAAACATCAAAAAACAATTCGCCAGATACAGCATAATAACCTTCTTCATAGGGTAAGGTAGGATTTGAAACATTTATTATACGCAGGCCTGAATCTTTATCAGCAACATATACATAATTGCCTGAGGCATAAACTCCGTATGCATATCCAGGAGTATCGTAATAACCTGCCTCGTAAGGTGATGTAGGATTAAAAACACTTATTATGCGGAGTCCCCCATAATAATCCGCAACATAGGCATAACTTCCCTGGACATACACATCCTCTGCTTCTCCAGGAGTATCGTAATAGCCCATTTCAACAGGAGATGCAGGGTCTGAAATCTTTATTATGCGGAGGCCAGCATATTTGTCGGCAATATAAGCAATGGTATCTGACACCGTAACTTTATTTCCAAACCCTGGTACGTTATAATGAGCTACTTCTGTGGGCGAAGTAGGGGACGAAACATCTATCATGCAAAGGCCGTAACGCTGGTTAGCAATATAGGCGATGGTATCTATAACTACAATATCATAGCAAACACAATCTGAATTATAATAGCCAGTCTCAGATGGGGATGTGGGGTCGGATACATCTATTATGCGAAGACCTGAAATTATATCCGCAACATAGGCACACCCTCCCTTAACATCAACACTATAAGCCCAACCAGGTGTATCGCAATAACCCACCTCAGATGGAGATGTTGGATCTGATATATCTATTATGCGAAGACCTGAATCCTCAGCAGCAACATAGGCATAATTGCCCCGAACATAAACATCATAAGCCAAATCAGGTGTATTATAATAACCCACCTCAGACGGGGATGTGGGGTCGGATACATCTATTATGCGAAGACCTGATTGTCCATCTGCAACATAGGCATAATCCCCGGAAACATAAACATCATAGGCAGAACCAGGGGTATCATAATAACCCACCTCAGATGGAGATGTTGGATCTGATACATCTATTATGCGAAGACCTGAATCCTCAGCAGCAACATAGGCAAAGGAGTCAGAAACATAAAGGCCATATGCCCTCCCCGGAGTCACTAATTGGCCAACTTCTACCGGTAAACTGATAGAAGAAACATCCCATATCATAAACCCGGCATCACCAGAAGCAATGTAAAGTCTTTGCTCTGAGGATTTGTAAAAGAGTCCCTGCACCATTCCTCTGGTATGTATCCCCTCAGAAATCTTGATGGGATTGTTGTAGTTTGGTGTAAGAATATAAACTCCACCACCAGAACCGAGATAAATGAGAGACCTGATAGAATCGTAGGATACTGCATAGGAGTATCCAAAGGGCCAGTTCCCTACAAAACTTACATTAAGGGAATCATAGCCTTTAGAACCGGTAACAAAGTCCATGGGGCTATTAATATCAGCACTCACTGAAACAGGCAGACCAAAGATTAAAATACCCACCATAAACAAGCAACAAAAAAACATATTAAACTTTTCCTTAAACACAAATCACCTCCTTCGGTTGATTGTTAAAATTTTACATGTATAGTATCCTATCTTAAATGATTTACCTATAGCAACTTTTCATTCAAATTTTGTTCCAGAGATTAAGTCATTGAATCTCAAGTAATACATACAAACAAATGTGACATTTTATGATCACAAATTAAAAAAGTGTGACATCTTTTGTCACAGGTGTGGACTACTGACTTAGAAAAATCATTAAAATAAATCTTCTTTTTTTACAGTGGATATTCGCCTTTAATCCTTATAACATGAGCAGGAAATATATTAAAGTATGCTATGTTCATCCTCATGTTCTTTTCTAAACATTTAGAATATGCTTATATTTGAAAAATTTAACAAAGTAATTAATTTTATGGGGGTCTTCAAAGTTGACACCTTCGTTATTATAAGTATAATAATTACAATGGGTCCCAGAGCGCCTGTAGCTCAACTGGATAGAGCGTCGGACTACGAATCCGCAGGTTGGGGGTTCGAATCCCTCCAGGCGCGTTTATAACAAGGAGGGTGATATGTTTATTCTGATCATTTTATCCCTGTTGAATCTTCAGAATATCCATATTCCTGCATCTGAAAACACAACATCTTCACCAAAGGCAGTGCCTGATTATGCAACCTATCTTGAATTCTCTCCCCTGGGATTCTTTGGAACTGCTGGTGGAGCACACATTGTTGCGGTTACTGCAAAAAAACCAGGTGGTGAAACCGATGTCAACTTTTCAGGAACAGTTTACTTCCATCTCACAGAAGAAAATCCCAATTCAAGTGGTTTTTTCTTCAACCCCAATACATGGCAGGTTGTGGACAGTCTGGTATTAACACCTGCTGATAGTGGACAATACTACCTGTTCGTTTATGACAACGACCCTGAGTATATTGTATTCTATGCCACCACCAACCAGCCGGGTGTAAAACCATCAATCCCTTATGCCATGTTTGTGGATACTGCATCAGCAAACAACCCTGTGATTGCAGCAATACATGGGCCTGAGTTCGGACACGATTCCACAAACATAATGTTTGAAATCACACTTGAGGATGCAAATGGGAAAATTAATCCAAATTTCACAAGCATAATTGACACAAACTATGTTCTCGTAAGGGTGATTGATGATGACGGCACTGCCAGAATATCCACATTCTTCACAGGTGACACAAATGAAGCAAAGGCTCCATTCTTTGACGGACGGGCATGGATATGGTTTGAGGATACTGAACAGGAGACCGTATTAATAGTGACAGAGGACATTGACCCCTTACATGATTTTGCCCCTGATACACACAGAATTGTTATCGTTCCGGACAATATTGCCACTGATATTATGCCGTACACATTCAGGGGTTCGTACACCACAGCAGGAGAAAAAAAGGTCCTCTATATGATAGCATTTGCTGAGGATGGACCAGACCAGAGCAACAACACCTCCCAGACTATGATATGGCCCATAGACATCCTTGGAACTCAATCGGTCTCTGTATCACCCTCAACCTGGACCACATTAAACTCTGGTGTGGCATCCTTCAATATAACAGATACAGAAATGGATTCATTTGTCATTATAAGAAACGATGCACAGGGCACACCTGTTCTCTATCCATCTATTCCCATGTTCTGCACGGGCTTCAAGGACACATCAGAGGCAACGCTGTTGCGGGTTGAACTTCTGTTTAAGATGGCAGCAGGGGATACCTATTCCATTGATGTGAGTTCCATTGATAACCTTGAGAACCTTGATAGCACCTTTAATGGATGGTACAGGGTGGATGTTTATGACCATGATTACGATGGCTCAGAACATGTGATGGATACCCTTGGAACTGATGATTTTGTATTTGAAATAGTGAATGGAACTTCAAGGTTTTTAATCATGGATAGTGAACCAGAATCCATGACCATACAGGTGCGTCCCTATGAAGGGAGGGACCCTGTCTATTATTATCTTGGTACAGAACTTCCCTTTGGTGGAGAAACACGGATTGTGTTTACTCCAGCAGGCACACAGGCAGTGAGATGGGAGATTGCTCCTTATACCAAGTTTAGTGAACCAGGTAAGACCATTTTTGTGGCAGTGAATGTTGTTGACAGCACTGGAAATGTTGTTCCATCCTGGTCATCCTCCCCTGTAATAGAATTAACGGGTAGTGCAACATACTATCCATCCCCTGTACCAATAACAAAGGGTGCTGGCGTCTTTGGGGTGACTGATTCAGTGGAGGAGGCTGTGGTCCTAACAGTATATGGAGGAGGCCTTGATACTGTCACAGATACTCTTTACTTCATGAATCCTGATTCAGCCGCCTATATCCTTATCCTGGACGATAGACCAGAAGCGGCAGTGAACGAATCACTCCAGATAAATGTACTTGTCCTTACACCCTCCATGGAGATAGCAAGTTATTACAATGGATGGCTCTATGTATTTGTCACTGACACCACCAGGGCAAATACCAGTTCAGCATATCTGTGGCCGGATAGTGTTTATATCAACTCTGGTTCTGGAACATTCTTTATATCAGACAGTGAACCCGAGTATGTTGATATAACGATTACAGACCCTGCTGGCAAACTCATGCCATACAGGGCACAGGCAAGGTTTTATGGAAACATGAGTGCAAACATCTACGGTTCTCACATTGTGAATGAAGAGGACACCATGGATGTTTATCTCCTTGATTATTATGGAAACATCATAGACTTCACCTCTGAACTTGGGTATGATTCAGTGAATGCCTATGGGATTGAATATGGAGTGAGTAATGGTTCCTTCTACTTTAACAGTAATTCAATATCGGGCTTTACACATGGTATGGCAAGATTCAGGTTCTCTGACACAGAAGCAGAGAGTGTAACTATACATATTGACCCTCTAAATTACGACCTCTTCCATGGAAGCGGGTATGTTGGCAGTGTTGTGTATGCATTAACAGGAACCCCATCCATCCCTCTAAAATTATCCTTTTCAGTTAATCCAGTTAATCTTGAAGGGATTGGTATAAGTTACCAGATAAATCGCCCTGGAAAACTCTCCATGAAGGTCTATGACCTTTCTGGAAGGGTTGTGGATAAGAAGGATATTTTTGTTAAACCCGGGGTGTATTCTGAAAACCTGAAGGGGCTCTCCTCAGGGGTTTACTTTGTGAAATTGAAATTTGGAGACAGAACAGAGATATTCAAAACACTCCTTGTGCGATAAAAAGGGGGGATATCCCCCCTTTTTTTCTGTTGACTTTTTGAAATTTATTGTTATTTATCCACCATGGATAAAAATAAAATAGACCAGATGGAAATACTCCAGAGAATGATGCAGGCGACTTTTTTTCTTGCCTATCATCCTTACTTCAAGACCCTGAAATTTAAGGTTCCTTCTCTTAATGAGTATCTTGAGGAAGTTGCCAATTCTGATGAGGGAATAGATACACAGAAATTCTTTGTAGAGGGAATTAAGCGTTCACTCACCCCTCTCCTCTTCCAGTTGATGGTTGAAAAAATCGCCAGATTCGTTGAGGAAAATAAAGAGAATGAAGATGAGGTTCTACCTGCTGTCTGGGTTCTTGAATTCCTGAAACAGGGTCTCCAACCATGGGAGATACCATTCTTTTATGTAATATTCACCAGACAGGTGATGGAAAGCCCATTTTCGACAAACAAGAGGATATGGGAACACATAAAGGACTTTGTCCCCAGAAAGATTGAGGAACCAGAAAAGGGTATCCTGGTAAAGGGTGAGGAAGAAAAAAGAGAAGAAACACCACCAGGGTATAAGAAGGATGAGAAAACAGGCCTCCTGATACCCGACAATCAACCAGAATCAGACGACAATAAAAAGATTATAATCTGATTACATCACAAGTGCTATTCCTATAAGGAATTCTACATTATATCTTATAAGAGCATCCTGCCTACCATAAATGGCGTTCATTTTTATCTGTGGTATTATATTCACCCACTTATCCCTGAGCATCTGGTACTGAAAACCAAGAACAAGACCTGGGCTACCCCCTCCAGCACCATAGTAACCAAGACCGAATACCAGCAATTTCCCCTCTTTTTCACCACCAAGATTTTTTGATATTAAGGCTTCTGCCCACACCTGTGTCTCTGGGCCACTTCCTATACCAAGTATTCCCTCGAAACCAGTATTCTCATACCATCCAATCAAAGAAAATTCAATCAAGCCTCCTACAGGGGTAGCCACTCCTGGTGGCACATAAGAACCATACATCGCACCCACCTTTCCTTCTATGCCAAAGTGCATAGCATTAAATAGCGAAGGAACCAAAAGAAGTATAATCATTCAAACCTCCTTTTCAGGTTAAGATTATAAACTTCTAATGCGTCAAAGTTACATACCTCAATGCATGTGTAACATTCAATACACCTTGAATAGTTGATAAGTATATTACCATAAACCATTGATATGGCCCTTGTGGGACAGTTCAAAACACATGCCATACAACCCGTACAATTTTCCCTTTTATACCTTGGTTTTCTGGGAAAGGCAACCCTTCTCAACCTGCCAACATACGGAAGTCTGAGAAGTGGCCCTGATGGAATATCAATAGCAGGCGGAGGTGGCAGTTCACCAATTATCTCAGGGTATCTAAATCCCTGTTCCATGGAGAGATTCCTGAGGGGAAAGTTCTTCACATTCAGGTAATCGGCAACCGCAATATCAAGTGCAAGAGGATCTCTGGAAATGGCAATGAATCCAGTCTCAATTGGGTCACCATTGTTCGGACCATTCCCCTGCATCCCGATTATTCCATCAAGTATGGTCAGGTGGGTTTTAACAGACCTGTAGAGGGATAAAAGCATTGAAGAAAAAGAATAAGGGTCTGGATGGGATACATGATAGGACTTCTTGGGTCTTCCTGGAATAAATCCATAGAGATTTTTCACACCCATTGTCATAACCGTAAGAATATGGGTCTTCAGTCTTGGCAAATTCACAATCACATCATAATCCTCAATCCTTTTCGCAACAGGAAAACTGTTTATATATTTCTTTTCATTCTCATTGTCAAAAAAATAGTATCTTGCAGGGATTGAATCAAGCCCTGCAACCCTGATAATTCCATCAATTGAATCCGCATTCCCTGGACTGTCCGCAATATCCACATGTGCACCCATTTCAATAAATACCTCTGCAACTGCCTTTATCATCTCATGTTTTGATATGGCAAGTGGTTTATCCGTAAGGAGATTGGGCTTTAATAAAACCCTGTCACCATTTTTTAATCTTAGAAGTCTGTTTCTTTCAATTGTATCGCCAATGATGTTTTTAAGCCCTGAATAATCATGCTTTTCCTCAAAAAATACCTTCACCTGAGCCTTCTCCTTTTAGGAGATATTAAAAGGGAAATGAAGAAGAAGAAGGAAACTACAAGAACAATTGATGCACCCGATGGAATATCAAACTGATAGGAGAGGTAAAGACCTATAAGAGAAGATACAACACCAAAGGTGATACTCAGAAACAGCATAAGGGAGAACCTATGTGTTAATTCGTATGCTGCTGCAGAAGGAATGACAATCATTGCAAAGACAAGTATCACTCCAACTGAACTTAGGGATGTTGATATGGTAAGCCCCAATAGTATAAGAAAGGCATAGAATATTGAACCAGCAGGTATTCCAGTGATTTCAGCAAGTTCCTCATCAAATATCACAAACTTAAGTTCCTTGAAAAAAAGAATGAAGAACAACAAAACAAGGAAAAGATTGATTGCAAGATAAATTATATCCTTCCATGACACAGAAAGAACACTCCCAAAGAGAAAATTCATCACCCTTGGGTCATATCTCTTCATAAGACCTATAAACATTATGGCAAGTGCCATGGTGAATGAAAACATAATACCTATGGGCACATCAATTTTAAGCCCACCCCGTCTCTCTATGTATCCTATAAAGATTGCAACAACCACTGCAAAAATAAGGGAAAAATAGAATGGTTCCATGCCAAGCAGTAGTGCCAGTGTTACACCTGCAAATGAGGCATGTGCAATCCCTGCACCCATAAAAGACATACCTTTCAAAACAACAACGATTCCAACCAGTGAACAGGTTAATCCAACAAGGATAGAGGCAATGATGGCCTTCTGCATAAATGCATAATGCAAGAGTTCATGCATGTGAGTCCTCCACCAGCACACAGATGTTGCCATTCCTCTCAAAAACATCAACGGGTGCCCCATAGAGTTCGCTCAGTACTTCCTTTGATAGCACCTCCTTTGGATTACCTGCAACATAAATCCTTTTCCTCATGTAAACTACAGTATCAAGATATGAGGCTATCTGGTTTATGTTATGGGTGACAAGGATAATTATGATATTCCTTTCTGTGTTAAGTTTGTGTAATAAGTCAAGAATAATCCTTATGCTTTTTACATCAAGCCCACTTGAGGGCTCGTCAAGAATGAGTATATCCGGGTCACCTGCAAGTGCCCTTGCAATCATGACCCGTCTCTTCTGCCCACCTGAAAGATGACCGAAGGGCTCCTTTTCCTTATCCAACAAGCCAACAGTATCAAGTGCCTGTCTTGCCCTTTCAACATCCTTTCCTCCAGGCCTTCTTATCATACCAATGTGTGGATAAAGACCAAAGAGAACAACCTCAATGGCTGAAAATGGTATGTATGGGTCATCATTGAAGAACTGGGGAACATAGCCAATCCTGTTCCTCACCCTTACAGGAGGATGGCCAAATACCTTGACTGTTCCCCTGAATGGAGTAAGTGAACCCGTTATCACCCTCAATAGGGTTGTTTTACCAGAGCCATTTGGCCCTATTATACCTGTAAAACTCCTTTCCTTTATACAGAGGTTTATGTCCTCAATTGCCACCTTGCTGTCATAACCTGCTGTAACCCCCGCAAGTTCAACCACACAATCCATCAACAAGCCTCCTTATGTTCTCCTTCAAGAGGCCAATCTGAGTATCTATTCCCTCCTCCATACCAACCTGTGGAAGAAGAATAATAACCTTCACACCAGTCTCTTTCACTATAGCATCACTTATACCAAAGTCATTGAATGGGTTTGATACAATAGCAGTTACTCTATTCTTCTTTATTATATCTATTGCCTTAGATATTCTTCTGGGTGAGGGTCTTTTCCCTGGTACATTGATGACTGTGTAGATGTTTTCAAGGTCGACGTCCTTCAGAAGATAATCAAAGGCAGGAAACATTGTAACAACCTTTCTGTGCTTCAAACAATCTGATATTTTTATTGACTTCACCATGGACTTAAAAACAACCAGCCTTCTCTTAAAGTATGTTGAATCTTTAGGCATAATCTTTACAAGTCCCTTCTCCACCTCCTCTGCAATCTTCTCTGTATACTTGATTGAAAGCCATATATGTGGATTCCCTTTTATACCCAGAGAATCACTAAGTGAGTACCCCTTCTCTTTGAGAATGCCCTCAGGAAGCCAGTCTTCCATATGAAGTCCAATGATGAATATTAGATTAGCCTTTTCAAGTTTTTTGAGGTCTCCTGGCCTTAAACTGAATGTATGGGGATTTTCAACACCCTGAAGTATGCTCAAGACTTCAACCTTATTACCTCCTATCTCCTGGACTATTGAAGCAACCGCTGGAAGGGAACAAACAACAAATGGTTTTTGGATAAATGCTAAAACAAGCCAGATAACCATCTCTCCATCACCCCCTCAATTTCATCAAGCCTCTTTTCAAGTTTTTTTGCTGGCATAAGTTCAATTATAACATCTATATGGTCATTATCAATATTATTAAAAATCTCTTTCCAGTTCAACTTCCCCTCCCCGGGAAGCAGGTGGTCATCCTTTCCAGAAAAACGAGAATCTGAAGCGTGAACTTCCTTTATCAAACCTGAAATATTGTTCAGAACAACATAATCAACATCCCCATTGGCAAAAAGGTGGGATGTATCAAGGCATATTCCAACTTTATAACCATCTGAAAGTGCCTTCAGGGTCTCAAGGTCTGAACCTGTTTTGGGAGGAAATGGATTCTCAAGAACAACCTCAACACCCCACTCCTCAGAAAAAGGTATTATCTCATCAAGGCTCTTTCTGATAATGGAAATCTCTGTGGTGGAGTTTGCTGGATGGAGGATTATTCTCTGGATACGTAGTTTTTCAGCAACAAGGATACATTTCTCAACCTCTCTCACTGAACGCATCCTCTCCCATTCATTCTGCGAACCGATGTCAATCCAGTCAGGCGGATGGAGGGCAAGGGGTGTTACCCCTGCCCTCTTCAATGTTGCCTTCAGTTTCTTTATGGTCTCAATATCTTCATAGTCAAAGTGTCCACTCTTGCACCTTATCTCAATGAAGAGAAACCTCCTCTCCCCCATCAGCTCTATAAGGGGAAAGATACTGCTATCCTTAACAAGGGTAGAAGATATACCTATCCTCATTCCTTCTTTTCTTCTGCCATATCTTCAAGTGCAGAAACAACCTTCTCGGCAATATCCATCATTGCATTGTAAACCTCAGAACCCTTCAAAACCCTTATAACAGGTTCTCCTTCATCGGAGAGTTCAACAACCCTTGGGTCCATTGGAACCCTTCCAAGGAATGGCACTCCAAGTTCCTTTGCAGCCCTTTCACCACCACCCACCTTAAAGATCTCAATCATCTTTCCACAGTGTGGACATCTCAAGCCGGACATATTCTCAACAATCCCTAAAACAGGAACCTCCAGT
>QNDZ01000026.1 GCA_003646055.1 bacterium | reverse complement strand
GTTTGTATTTAAAGAGAGAGGCTTTTACCTTGTAAAGAGGAAAGGTGTAACTTTCCTTTATGCTATAAATCCACCTGAAGAAGAATACAACCTTGAGCCCTTGAATAAAAGAGAAATGAGGTTAATATTCTCTGAACAGAGAAGGTACGATGGAACAACCTTTTTCCTTATGTTGTTTGTTTTACTTGCAGTGATTGAATATCTTATGGAAAGGAGGAGATATGGATAAAAAGAGTGGATGGGAAGTTCTATCAGAGAAGGAACTATCTGAGGTGCAGAAGTTTGCTGAGGAGTATATGGACTTTATGTCAAAGAATAAAACTGAAAGAGAATTTGTTCAGGCATCAATGGAAATTGCCGAACAATGGGGTCTCTCATACAGGGTTTTTCATGGAAAGACCCTTGGAATATTCAGACCCCAGGGGAATCCTGTTGAGGAAGGACTCAGGATTATTGCTGCACATGTGGATGCACCCAGAATTGACCTGAAACCACAGCCTGTTCTTGAAAAAGAGAATTTTGTTCTCTTCAATACGCATTACTATGGTGGAATAAAGAAATACCAGTGGCTTTCCATACCGCTTGCACTCCATGGTGTGGTGATCAAGAAGGATGGAACAAAGGTTGAAATAAGAATAGGTGAAAATGAAAGAGAACCTGTTTTAACTATCCCAGACCTCCTGCCACATCTCTCAAGAAAACAGATGGAGAAGAAGGCCACAGAAATCATTGAGGGGGAAAATCTTGACTGCATTGCAGGTTCAAAACCAGCAAAGGTGAAGGAGAACAGATTCAAAAAGTTTATACTTGACCTGTTGAAAAAGAACTACGGAATTGAAGAGGAAGACCTGATAAGCAGTGAACTTCAACTTGTCCCCGCGTGGAATGCACGTGAGGTTGGAATAGATCGTTCTTTGATTGGTGCCTATGGTCAGGATGACAGGGTATGTTCATTCACTGCATTGAAGGCCATTGCAGGCATGGGAGGTGGTAATAGGACACCTGTTGTTATACTGTATGATAAGGAAGAGATAGGGAGCACAGGGAACACTGGTGCCACCTCAAGGATTATTGAGGACATTGTAATAGAGGTGCTTGAAGAACTGGGAATTGAACCAACCTATAAAAACATAAGAAAGACCCTGAATGCCTCTGTATGCCTTTCTGCTGATGTTAATGCAGGGGTTAACCCTCTGTTTCCTGAAGTCCATGACACCACCAATGCTGCAAGGCTTGGTTATGGGCTTGTTTTGACAAAGTACACAGGCCACAGGGGAAAGGGTGGGACAAACGATGCCCATGCTGAATTGGTTTATGAGATAAGAAGGATATTTAATGAAAATAATGTTTTGTGGCAGACAGGGGAACTGGGCAAGGTTGATGAGGGTGGTGGAGGAACCGTGGCACGCTTTATTGCAGAGTTTGGGATTGATACAATAGATTCTGGTATTCCACTTCTTGCCATGCACTCACCATTTGAAATATCAAGCAAAATAGACGTTTATCAGGCTTACAAGGGTTTCAGGGCATTCCTTGAATCATAGGGAGGATACTATGGGAATATCACCTTATGAAATGATGAAGGAACAACTGGAAAAGGCAGCAAGCATCATGAGGCTTGAAAGGGAACTTCTGGAAGTTCTCAAGCATCCCAAAAGGGTTATAGAGGTTTCAATACCCATTAAGATGGATGATGGGAGTATAAAGGTTTTCACAGGATACAGGTGTCAGTACAATGACTTTAGGGGACCATTCAAGGGTGGAATAAGATTCCATCCAGATGTAACAAAGGAAGAGGTTATAGCCCTTGCAGGATGGATGACCTGGAAGTGTGCTGTAATTGATATTCCTTTTGGCGGTGGTAAAGGTGGTGTGATATGTGACCCCACAGGGATGTCAGAGGGTGAACTTGAAAGGCTTACAAGGAGATTCACCTATGCACTCATGCCTGTTCTTGGGCCATCAATGGATATACCTGCCCCTGATGTTTTTACAGGCTCAAAGACAATGGCATGGATTATGGATACGTACAGTGCTTTTAAGGGTATCAATCAACCGGGAGTGGTTACAGGAAAGTCACGCTCAATAGGTGGTTCTGTTGGTAGAAGAGAGGCAACTGGTAAGGGTGTTGCAATTGTAACATCCGAGTACCTGAGGATAAAGGGAGAGAGTATAGAGGGCAAGACTGTTGCTGTTCAGGGTTTTGGTAATGTTGGTTCATATGCAGCCCTTTACTTCCACAGGATGGGAGCGAAGGTTGTTGGTATTTCTGATATAACAGGTGGTATTGTGAATCCTTCAGGTATAAATGTTCCGGAACTTATCAAGTATGTTGAGGAAACAAAAGGTGTTAAGGGTTTTCCTGATGCTGAAGATATGCCAAAGAAGGATGATATCCTGTACCTTGATGTTGATATCCTTGTTCCTGCTGCACTGGAGGGAGCAATAACTGAACTCAATGTTGACCACATAAGGGCAAAATATATTTCTGAGGGTGCCAATGGTCCAACAACCCCTGAAGCAGACGAAATTTTGAGCAAAAGGGGAATTGATGTTATTCCCGATATCCTTGCAAATTCAGGTGGTGTTCTGGTGAGTTACTTTGAATGGGTTCAGGCAAATCAGGGATATTTCTGGGATGAGGAGGAAGTTGATAGAAGAATGAAGAAAAAACTGTCAAGGGCAACAGAGGAGGTTTACAGAACTTCAGAGAAATACAACGTTGACCTGAGAACAGGCTCTTACATCCTTGCACTTTCAAGGATACAGGAAGTTTACAGGGATAGGGGACTCTTTCCTTAAAAAATGCCTGTTTTTGATAGTATTGCAGAAAGGTTTGACAGGTGGTTTGACGAGGATGGAAGGGAAATCTTCCTTGAAGAGGTGAGATGTCTCAATTCAATTTTCCCTGAGTTCACAAAGGGGATTGAAATTGGGATTGGCTCAGGAAGATTTTCCGTGGAAATAGGAATACCCATCGGGATTGACCCTTCAATGGAGCTTCTCAAGATGGCAAAAAACAGGGGTATTGTGTCCATCTGTGGAAAGGGTGAGCAACTTCCGTTCAAGCCCAGTTCCTTTGACCTTGTTCTTTTGAACACCACCCTCTGTTTTGTATCCAACCCAGAAAAAGTGCTTAACGAAGCGAAAAGGGTGCTTGTATCAGATGGTCATGTAGTTCTCGGCATAATCAACAGGGAATCAAGGGTTGGAAAGGAGTATCAGAAGAAGGGTGAAACTGGCCATTCTGTTTATTCCCACGCCAGACTGTTTTCAGAAGAAGAAGCAGTTGAACTCTTAAAAAAAACAGGGTTTACCCTAATTGATGTCTGCAGGGCTATCAAGACAGATGACTCGTATACCTTTATTGCCCTGCTCTTCAGAAAGGATGAAAATTGACAAATAGAAGGAGTCGTTTATTCTTATCTAAAGATGAGGAGGTGGGATGAAGAAGATTAAAACCCTGAAAAGTGTGTTTGCTGCCAATGACCAGGTGGCAGATGAACTCAGAAAGGAACTGAAGGAAAAAGGTATAACCTTCATCAATATCATGGGTTCCCCTGGTTCAGGCAAAACCTCATTGATTGAAAAGACAATGGATGAACTTAAGGATAAAAAGTTTGCAATAATTGAGGGTGATATTGAGACCTCCATTGATGCTGAGAAACTCCAGAAAAAGGGTGTTGAGATTTACCAGATAAACACAGGACCTTTTGGTGGTGATTGCCATCTTGAGGCAGCATGGATAAAGACGGCCATTGGAGAGATGAATCTTGAAGGAGTTGACTTTCTCCTTGTAGAGAATATTGGGAACCTTGTCTGTCCTGCTGAGTTTGATACGGGAGCACATATCAATGTGGTTGTTCTCAGTGTAACTGAGGGTGAAGATAAACCCCTTAAGTATCCCTTGATGTTCAGAAGGTCTCAGGTACTTGTCATTTCCAAAACAGACCTTCTTCCCTACATGGATGTGAGTCTTGAGAACATTGTTAAGAACGCCAGGAAGATTAACAAAGACATTCTTGTTTTCCCTCTTTCAGTAAAAACAGGAGAAGGGGTGGAAAAATGGATGAACTACATAAAGAATTTATAAGGCAAAAGGTTTTTATTGGGGGTGAATGGAGGGATACAGAAGAGGGTATAGATGTGATAAATCCCTACACAGGAGAGAAAATAGGGATGGTTGGAAGGGCATCCAGAGAGGATGTCCTTTCTGCTATTCAGAGTGCAAAAGAGGCATTTGATGATTTTAGACACAGACCCCTTATGTTCAGGGCAAAGATTCTTAGAGAGGTGGCAAAAAGGCTTGAACAGAAAAGAGAGGTCATTGCAAGGACAATAACCCTTGAATCTGGTAAGGCCATAAGATTTGCAAGGGGGGAGGTTTCAAGGGCTATTGAGACCTTCACATTTGCTGCGGATGAGGCGGATAAACTTTCCGGTGAGACTGTGCCAATGGATGCTGCTGCTGGTGGAGAGGGAAGAATGGGGTTCTTCATAAGGGTTCCACTCGGACCTGTTGCTGCCATTACCCCCTTTAATTTTCCATTGAATCTTCCTGCCCATAAGATAGCCCCAGCAATTGCAGCAGGTGATACAATCGTGTGGAAGCCATCTTCATATACACCACTCACAGCCATATTACTGACAGATATCCTTGTGGATGCCGGTATTCCTGAAGGTGTTATAAACCTTGTTTTTGGACCTGGTGGTGAAACAGGCGAGATACTCTCAACCAGTGATGATATTAAACTTATAAGTTTCACAGGTAGTGTTCCTGTTGGTGAAAGGATAAGAAGAATATCAGGGATGAAGAGGACTCTCCTTGAACTGGGTTCAAATTCAGCACTTGTAATAGACGAGGGGGTTGAGAATCTTGAGGAGGTTGTTGACAGGGCAGTGATTGGTACCTATGCCAATTCGGGCCAGGTGTGTATCTCAATACAGAGGATTTATGTCCATACATCACTGTTTGACAAATTTTCAGAGATGTTTGTTGAGGCATCTAAACAGGTAAAAATAGGTGACCCAATGGACCCTGATGTCCTCTATGGCCCCATGATAACAGAAGGAGAGGCAATCAGGGCAGAAAAATGGGTTAAGGATGCCATTGAAATGGGAGCAAGACCACTTCTCCTTGGGAAGAGAGAAGGTTCAATCCTCTATCCAACAGTTCTGACCGATGTGAATTTTGAAATGGATGTGGTGTCCAGGGAAGTCTTTGCACCTGTGGTCTCCATTATGCCATTCTCAACATTTGACCAGGCAGTCCAGTTTGTTAACAGGTCAATGTATGGTTTGAATGTGGGTATATACACCCCGAGCATTTCAAACATGTTGATGGCAGTGAGGGAGTGTGAGGTTGGGAGTGTGATAATAAATGATTACCCAACATTCAGGGTGGACAATATGCCCTATGGTGGTGTGAAGATGAGCGGGATGGGCAGGGAAGGCCCTCCATTTGCAATAGAGGAATACACCGAGATACGGTTTGTATCAATGAAATGATTTTTATACTCCTTTCTTTGTTCCTTCCCATTTATACAGCCTCATCCATGGGGATGGGGCTTATTCCTTCAAGGGCTGAGGGAGTGTCCATAACCGGTGTCAGGTATTATTCATTGAATGACTTGAATGGAATGATGGTTGAGACAGACTGGCCAATGAGGATGGTCTTCACCTATCTTTATGCTGGAGGCTACAGGGAATACACCTTTTATCCAGAGTTTGAACTTTCCATTGAAGACCTCTCTATTAGACTGTCAACGCACCTTCTTTTGGACAGATGGTCTGACCGGTTTGATTTTGGTTTTAGAGTAAATCTTGGAATAGAGTACAGGTACATGTTCTATACAGGAGGATTTACATTGAGGAATGCAGTTGCGGGTATTGGTGGCGGAGAGTTTTATCCAGAGGAGGAGGCATACATTAAGTATTATGATAGAATGTTTTCCACGGGTTTCAGATTGACCCTCCTTAAGGGTAGTATAGATGCTGGCTGGGGGATGCAGGTGGACATGAATCCTTTGATTTTGAGATTGGGATTCAGAACTTCACCTTTTGTTCCAGGCTTTGGTTTTGGGATAAAGGCACATGGTCTGATTATAGACATGGGCTTTGAATCCCATCCCGTACTGGGTATAACTGAATGTATAACCATCAGGAGGAATGTATGGAAGAGTGCATTGAACATGTGAGGATTTACACAGGCAGAATAATCAACCTGAACGTGGACAGGGTTAGGCTTCAAAGTGGCAGGGAGTCAACAAGGGAGTATGTTGAACACAGGGGCGCTGTGGCAGCAATTCCTGTGCTCCCAGATGGAAGGATTGTCTTCGTTAAACAGTACAGGTATCCTGTGAAGGAATATTTAATAGAGATTCCAGCAGGAACAATTGAGGTGGGGGAAGACCCTGTTCAGACCATGCACAGGGAACTTGTTGAGGAAATAGGGTATAGGGCTGGAAAACTTGAAGAGGTGATTAACTACTACTCCACCCCGGGGTTTGTAACTGAAAGGATGTACATATACATAGCAACAGAACTTGAACCTGCAAAGGGTGAACTTGACCCTGAAGAAAACATTGAGGTTTTATACATGACATTTGAAGAGGCAATTGAGGCAATAAAGAGGGGTGATATAAAGGATGGTAAAACTCTTGTTGCTCTTGCTCTGTACGGTTTATCCAGATGCAGTGATACCTGAGGATGCAGACGAGGAGTTTCTCTACCGTATAAATTACTACCTTGAACATCCAGTTGACATCAATACTGCTGGAATGAACGAACTTCTGGATGTTCCCTTTATGAGTATGGAGATTGCCAGGGAGATTATAAAGTTGCGAAGGGAAGAACCATTCACAAGCGTTGACCAGTTACTCCTCATAGATGAAGTTACTCCACTTATGTTTATCAGATTAAAGCCATTTTTCAGAGTCAGGAGGAAAAAAGGGCCACCCCCGTCAGGATACACGTATCTTGTGAAAGGGATTTATCCATTTCCTGATACAGCCTATGATTGGAGTCCTGAGAAGTTATACCTCAGGGTGAATCTAAGAAAGAACATTGATGCAGGGATTGTGATTGAGAAGGATTACTATGAGAGGAATTACTTTGACTATTTCAGTGGATATGTGTCTTTCAGGGGGTTGTTGTTCGGTAACTTTGATATATCCGAAGGGCTTGGGCTGGTGTTTGGAAGACCTGGATATTTTTATAGACCTGCTGGATTTCCCGAAACAAGGAGGGGCATACTCCCTCACCTTTCTACATTTGAATCAGGTTACTTTTCAGGCATAGTTTTTCAGAACTATTTTTTCACACCTTTTGTATCCTATTCCTATCTTGATGCAACTCTGAATGATTCCACATTCAACCACTACACATCAGGATACCACAGAACGGGTACTGAGATGGATAAAAAGAATGCTGTGAGAGAAACATTTGTTGGTGCAATACTCAGGTATTCAGGATTTACACTTGCTGGAGGGATTCCAGTATATACACCAGTAGGCCCGACAACCAGTTCATACCTGCCAATAGTTTCAATATCCCTTTCCCGCCAGATAGGAGGTTATACAGGTATTATGGAGATTGGCTATTCCAATGGATATACTGGTGGTATTCTCATAAAAACCCCGATAGGTCTTCAGGTGCTTTACAGATACTTTGCAGATGATTTTAAGGGATTGAGAACATCTCCACTTGCGCCTGAGGAGGGGCTTTATCTCTATATGGAGAGAAAGGTTCTGGAGGTAAAGGCCTCTGGATTTATTGACTTTGTCAGGTCTGATTCAGGTGAGTATGTTTTTGAAGGGAATATAATGGGTGTGTGGCCTGTTTTGAAAGGGACAAGGTTGATTATTCGGTGGGATGGCTCCAGAACAAGGTCTGGCTTAAGGGGTGAGATTGTATTCAGAAGAAGGAATAAATTCATAAAATTAAGGTTGCAGGGTGTTTCTTCCGGGAATGAGAGAGGATACGGTGGATATATCACAGCTGGTGTAAGGGGTGATTTATCAGTTGAATTCAGGTACTGCATCTTCACCACACCATCTTTTAATTCTGCAATCTACTTCTATGAGAACAATCTTCCTGGTGAGTATTCAATAATCCCTCTGTATGGTGACGGTTACAGATTCTACATGCTACTGCGCGAAAAAAACACAGGGGTTTACTTGAGGACGGGTGTTACACTGAGGGATGGAATTCAGGCAAAGATAGGAATAGCCATTTCAAAATGATGTATGTAAGGGTGGTTGTCCCGATAGCAGTTAACAGAGAGTTTACATACCTTGTTCCTGAGGGAATGTCTTTGAAAAAGGGGAGTGTTGTCAGGGTTCCCTTCAGAAAAGGTAGGATTATAGGGGTTGTGATTGGAAGGGCAGAGCCATTTGAAAAATCAAGGTATGTGCTTGAGCACCTTTTTGACCTTCCTGAGGATGTTTTTAAAACCGCAGAATTTGTAATAGAAAATTACCTTGCATATCCAGGAGAGGTCTTCCAGTTTATCCTCCCGCCGTTCAGGAAGAGGGCAAAATTCCAGATTTTTTCTGGAAGTAAAGAAAGTCCATTTATCCTTACACATGAACAGAGGAGGGCAGTTGATGAAATCCTCAAAGTCGGGAAAGGGGTTTTTCTTATTCACGGGATTACAGGGAGCGGGAAAACAGAGGTCTATTTTCATGTTATGGAGGAAGTCCTGAAACAGGGCAAATCCGTTCTATACCTTGTCCCTGAAATAGGAATGGTTCCCCAGACACTTGAAAGGGTGAGAAGAAGATTTGGAAGGGGAGAGGAGTATCACAGCAAACTCACGCCAGGTGAGAGGATGAAGGTGTGGTTTGGAACACTTGATGGCGATATTGATATTGTTGTTGGAGCAAGGATGGCAGTCTTCCTTCCCATGCAGAACCTGGGACTTATTGTGGTTGACGAAGAACACGATACTTCTTACAGACAGAGTGCCATGAGGCCATATTATTCTGCAAGGGATATAGCAGTTTTCAGGGGTAAACTTCTTGATATACCTGTGATTCTTGGTAGTGCCACGCCTTCAGTAGAATCTTACTATAAGGCTCAAAGAGGGGATTACCAGCTTTTGGAACTGAAGGAGAGGATTGGTGAGGCGAAACTCCCTGATGTTGAGATAGTGAACCTGAGAAAAAGGCAACTTATTTCAGAGGAGTTGATTAAAGAAATAGAGGGGGTGAAGGGAAGGGTTATAATCTTCCTTAACAGGAGGGGGTATTCCCCGTTTGTGATTTGCAGAAAATGTGGATATATTGAAAAGTGCCCGGATTGTGATATCCCTCTGACTTACCACAAGGAGAAGGGTATATTCCTCTGTCACCATTGTAATTATACAAAGAAGGCATATAACACATGCCCGGTATGTGGAGAGAAACTGGAGTTTTCCAGCATTGGCACAGAAAGGGTTGAGGAAAAACTCAGGGAGATTTTTGAAGAAGGCATTGCAAGGATGGACAGGGATACACTCAGAAAGAGGTTGATGCACAGGGAGATTTACAGTGGATTAAAAAATGGGTCAATAAGGATACTGGTTGGAACACAGATGGTTACAAAGGGGCTTGACCTTCCTGATGTCGGTCTTGTGGTTGTTCTCAGGGCAGACAGCATTCTGAACTTTCCTGATTTCAGGGCAGGGGAGCGAACATTCCAGTTGTTGTCACAGGTTGCAGGAAGGGCAGGGAGACAGGAGAGCGGCAGGGTTATTATACAGACCTATTTCCCTGAACATTATGTTATCAAGGCGGCGAAGGAGCACGATTTCAAGATGTTCTATGAGAAGGAGATAGAGTTCAGGAAAAAGTCAAAATATCCGCCATTCACATACCTGGGCAGGGTTGTTGTTGAGGGAGAAGACCTGAGAAGGGTGCAGGATGTGGCATCACACATTGCAGAGGAATTAAAAAGGTACAGTGTCAGGTTGCTCGGTCCTTCAATCTGCCCTGTCAAAAAAAGGGCAGGAAGATACAGATACCATATATTACTGAAAGGTGATAATAGAAAGAACATAATTGAGGCGCTTTCCCCACTTATTGGGAAGAGATTCCAGAATATAAAGTTGATAGTTGAGATTGACCCCCTTGACCTGCTTTAACAGGGACGGAGGATAAATCTATAAATCTACCCCCCAGGGGGGACGGTGCATGTATTTGTGTATTTATATTTCAACCTGATTTTCCATGTATTACACTGTGTTTCAAGGGATATACAATCAACAGTTAGAAGTTAGTATGTACATGGAAATTTCTGAAATACCTTATCCAGTCCAACCATATCAATATAATCTATTCATAATCAAAAAGATGTTCGTTTTAACAAAGATATATGGAAAAAGATGCATGTATTTATATGTTTATAATTCTATACAAACTTTCCCCCATTTTCCATTTTGTAATGGATTTGTAATCAGTATACTGGCAACCAGTAAAATAGGGCGAATCTTTGTGGGGTTTTATCTGAATCATTCAGGTTACTGTAAGTCTATTATACTCAAAAACATGTGTATTTTTATAAATTTTGACAAATACACGAATACATGCACCGTCCCCGGAGGGGGGGTTAGGGGAAGAGGAAGCGGAGGGTGTTTTTTTCAAGTTTTACCTCTGGAATTCCCTTTAAACTCAATGTGAATCCATAGTCCCAGGAAGTTCCAAATTTGTTGTAAGACAAGGCAATTTTCCAGCAGTGAAGGTCTCTTTCAAGAGAAATCTTTGTACTCTGGAATTCCCTCAGCCTGAAGTCATAATGGGTACTGATTGAACCACTCCATTTTTTCGTGATGGGCAGGTCAGCGCTAATGTCTGCTGCCTGATTGAATGTTGAATCATCAAATGTGAGTGAGTATCTAAGTGAAAATTTATATTTTTTCTCGTCAAGTGAGAATTTACCATTGCAGGAGATGTTTACATTCCTGCTTGAAAAGATTTTTTCATAAAGGTTGTATGTGGTGCTGAAACCTATGTTCAGGTCTTTTGTGGGATTAGAGGAGGCACTTATGGTTATGGGTCTGAACTGATTATTTTCATAATCATACGATGTTCCAGTGCTTATAGAGACAAGGTCCATTCTTTTACTGTTAACCTTGGCCTGCCAGAGTATCCCCAGTCCGATGTTAAGCCCTTTTGACCCCCCAGGGATCGAGAATGGAGTGCCTGGCAGAAGTTCCACAGAGTCACCAGGTGGTGAGAATGAATAACCAATGGATGGAGTATATACAAACCTGAATCTCTTAAACATAAAAAGGCCAAAGGTTGAGAGAGCATATATCCTTGTGTTAACACTGAAGGAATAACTGTAGTGGTAACCTGTATATGGAAGGGAATCCACAGTGTTTGAGGCATGGTATCCATCAATGTGGAAACTTCCAGAAAAATTGAGGGGGAAAAGGGAATTTGACATAGAGAAAGAAACACCAGGGTACAAAAAACACTCACCATCTATGTTTCTCTGATAGGGTATCTTACCACCAATACTGATGGGCCCAACCCTGATATTATAGAAAGTGTATGTGAATGAAGGCATCACCCCTGACTCTTCACCGGTTGAGAGATTTTTCTTTCTTCTTAAAAGCAGGTCTAAATTGCCGTTTGTGACACTTTTTGTAAATTCAGCATAAGCCTCAGCGTCCTGAATAATGGGGGTAACCTCACCTGGCACATAATCAGCATATAATTCTCTGTCACTTGCATAATCAATCCTGTATCTTCCCTTTATTCCCACTGGCAGGAGGAAGGAACCATCTCCATTGATTTTCCACCTCTCCCTGCCACTCAATTCCCTGATGTAATCCCCATAGAGATTTATAGAGGATTTTCCCATCCCGAGCCATCGGAATTCAACGTGTGGCATCACCCCCTTTGATGTATAATAATCAATCCAGAAGGTTATGTCCGAATGTTCTCCAAGTGTCTGGTACCAACCAATATTTTTAATGTACCTTCCACCATAACTCTGTGAACCAAAACTTGGTGCGAGAAAGCCTGACTTTCTCTTTTTCCCCGAAGGGCTCATCCAGAAGGGGAGGTAGAATACCGGGATTTTCATTATTAATAGAAATACATTACTGGCAACGATGTCCCTATCTGGCTCCACCCTCATCCTTGGGGAATAGAAAAAATAGTGAGGTGGGTCTTTATCACAGGTTGTGAATCTGCCATCAATAATGTAGAGTGAATGGTCATCTGTATAATAAACCTTTTTTCCCCAGAACCAGCCCTTTTCAGTCTTTGTTTTTCCATTGTAGATAACCCCAACCTTTTTATCCAGGTTATACTCCATTCTTTCTGCATATATGGTTTTTTCTCCCGAGTAAAGAACCGGGTTTCCTTTGGCAATCATTCTTTTCTCCTCTGTCAGGTATTCAATCAATTGAGCATTCACCTTCAGGTCTCTGTCAACGACCTCTGCATTGCCCATCAGGACAACCCTTTTTTCATCAGGGTAAAATTTTATTAAATCTGCACTGTAAGTAATTGAAAGAAAAATCAGAATCATTTATTTAGAGACTTCTCAAGTTTTTCTATAATTTCTGGAAGCCTTGAAACAAGTGCTATTTCTTTGAGATACCTCTTCCTTTCCCTTGCAGGTGTTCCAGAAAAGACCTTACCAGGAGGAACACTTTTAGAAACCCCCGATTTTGCAAGCACAATTGCACCATCACCTATTGTTAAATGGTCAGCAACCCCCACCTGTCCAGCAAGGATCACATTTTTCCCGATTTTTACGCTTCCTGCAATACCTGTTTGTGCAACAATCACAGAGCCAGCCCCTATAACTACATTGTGCCCAATCTGGACAAGGTTGTCTATCTTCACCCCATTCCCGATGATTGTCTCTCCCAGTGTTGATCTGTCAATTGTAGTGCCAGCACCAATCTCAACATCGTCTCCAATTATAACCTTTCCAACCTGTGGAATCTTTTCCCTTTTTCCGTCAATCTCAAAGTAACCAAATCCATCTGAACCTATGACACAATTTGAATGGATGATACAATTATTCCCAATTATCACATTGTCGTATATTTTCACTCCGGGATAGATAATGCAGTTTTCCCCTATCAATACGTTGTATCCAACATAAACATGGGAAAATATTCTCGTATTATCACCAATCTTTGTTCCGTCCTTTACAACCGTGAACTCGCCAACCCCAACATTATTTCCCATTACAACATCACCTATTGAAGCAAAGGTAGATATTGAGTCTGGTAGTTTCACAGGTTCAGAGTAAAATTTTTTGAGAAGTTTAATAAATGCCCTTTCAATATCCTTAACTTGGATAACCGGGGTTGGAATGTTGAGGGAAACCCCTTCTGGCAGAATCAGAAGTCCTGCCTTCATTCCAGAAACATCTTTTTTTTCAGGTTTAAAAACAAAGGCCACATCATTTTCTGTGGCCTTCTCTGGTTCCTTTATGTGAAAAACCTCTACATCACTACCAATCAGTCTTCCCTCAAGGAGACTGGCAATATCAGATGCCTTCATTTTAACAATTGGGCTATCTTTTGTACAATTACATTCTTTATATCGTCGTAAAGTTTTGCAGAATCCTTTGTCTTGATTGTTCCCTTTGAATAGAGGGAAGCAGTTTCACCATTTACTATAAAGTAGTTTATTGTTACATCCTCTCCTGTCTTCTCAACATTTCCAAAAACAAATATCCTTGTGTTTGTTTTCTC
>QNDZ01000025.1 GCA_003646055.1 bacterium | reverse complement strand
TTGCAAGCCGAGAACAATTTCTCAAATACCTTGCTCTCCAATTCCTGTAATTTGTCGTTAATCTGTAATTCCAGAACACAAGAGAAGAATGCATTTATAGGGTTTTCAAATAACCAATTCAACTTTTATTCTCTTAACACAGGGCAAGGGAATCTTTCTCATCCTGTTTTTTCAGCTGGAATTTATACACTGGAATTCATTGGTGCTGGAATTACTCCTTCTATATTTACTACCTGTATATTCTTTGGTGCCTTAATGTCGGAATCAGCAGAAATGAAAGCTTTTCCAGTATATTCGGCAGTATATATACTAAGCAATGTTTCCATTTCCCCTCTTATTACTGCTGGTATTGGAAATTTATTCAAACAAAATGGCTCTTATAGAAATTCCATCAAAGGAACTCTGATAGGTAGTGTTCTTGGCTCTATAGGCTTATGTGTTTATCTTCATAGAGATGGATATGATATGAGTCTTTCAGACTTTGCCTTAATGGTGGTTTTCCCTTCAGCCGGATGTGTAATAGGATACAATTTTAAGTAATTGGACAGGTATAAGTTTCCTTCCGACCTTCCCCGAAAAGGGGATTTTTGAAAAGTTCTCTCGACTTCATCTTTGCTATTTTGTATTATTCTATCTGATAGAGTTTTTTTGAAAGGTCAGGTTATGAATGAGAAAAAAATAATGACAGTCTAGCAATTAAATGAATAGAATATAGACAGGTGGATGAAGATACCAGCTATAAACTTGCCAAAAATGGTGAAATTCTTGAGATAAAAAAATGGAGTTTGAGAATATGATAAAAGGAATTAATCTTTAAAGTTCCATCGGTTGAATAGGTGGTTAAAGTTTTCCCTGACCTGAACCATCTATAATTAAAAAAAAGCTCCAGCGGCAGGACTCGAACCTGCGACCACCTGATTAACAGTCAGGCGCTCTACCAGCTGAGCTACGCTGGAACTTTCAGAATAAAATTATCAATTTCTCTTTTTTTGTCAACTACTTCAGGACTATTCCCTCTATCTCGTCCAGGTTTTCAAACTCATCCGCTGCCCTGATGATCTCAATGGCTGTGGGTCCCCTTCCAGGACCTATGATGAGAACCCTTATCCCCTTCCTGCTTACAAAGTTTATCAGTGGAAGGAAGTCACTGTCACCTGTAACAAGCACAATCTCGTCAAGGTTATCCATCATTGAAAGAATCTCAAGGGTTATTTCAAGGTCCATATTGGCCTTCACACTTCCATCAGGCCTCTCCTTTGCCATTTTTCCAAGAACTCTGTACCCCATAAGGGAAATGGCGTCAACAAGTTTTAATCTTCTGTCATCCTCTTTTCTGTAGGGAATAAATGCAACAAACTTAATAATTTCAGCATCCTTCATTTTGTAACGGTTCAGGAGGTATGATTTGAGCCTGTCATACCTGACCTCAGCACCCTGCTTCTCAAACACCTCCTGAATGTTCTGTACATCAATAAAAACCCCTACCCTTTTCATCTTACCTCCTATTTTTTTTTGGTTTACTTCAACACAAATATCCTGCTTCTCAATCGTGTAAAGCCTGTGTTAATTATTATGGTATAAACACCAGGACGCAAGTCCCCTAAAACCCACTTTATATAATTTCTTCCAGCAAGTGTAAACCCCACATCCTTATAATATACCAGTTTTCCACCAGAGTCATAAACTTTCAATTGAACATAGTCATTGTTATCAAGGACAAATGGTATGGTTATAACACTATTCTCATTAATCCTGACGGGATTAGGATATACAGGAAGAATATAGTTCTTCTCTTTATAAACAACCTCGGGTTCGCCCAGAAAATTCAAAGCAGACAAGGCATCAGGGACTCCATAACCCACATAGTAGTTGGGCGAAGAGTGCCTGGAAGCCGTTGAAGTAAGGGCAAGCCTTATGGTATCTGGATTGCCTTTGAGTGATGGAAAGGCCTCAAGGAGAAGGGCAGCAATCCCTGCAACATATGGGGTTGAAAAGGATGTTCCACCACCTGAAATGTAGTGGGGTATGGATAAAGTATCGCCTCCTGGAAGGTTGAGAAATTCTGTTCTCCATTCGGGATTAACAACCTGGGCATAGAATGGGGCTGCAAGGTCTGGTTTAATTATATAAACAGTATCAATCTCGAGAGGGTTAATCGAAAATGTGTCAATTCTAATTACAGGTCCTGCCGCAGCTTCACTGCACCACACCCACTCTGTATCACCGGTGATTGAATCAATCTCCATCTCAACACCACCAATGGATAGAACATGCTCACCATCAGCAGGTGCAACAATGGAAGTTTCAGGTGCACCTCCAGCAACATTCCCCATGGCATTCACAACAATCACACCCCTTGCATAGGCACTTTCAGCAGCAATGGTGATGAGTGCAGTCCTGCCGTCCATATCAGCATAGGAATAACCTGTGGTATCCTGAAAGTCCCTGTATCCAACAGAACTTGAAACAACATCAACACCAAGGGATTCAGCCCACTCCATCGCACGGATCCAGTTATCCTCCTCCACCTTGAGTTCAACATGGTGCCCCTCTCTGTCATAAACCTGTTCTGTCTTGGCAAGGATGTAATCCGCACCAAAGGCAACACCTATGAAACTTCCTGCAGCATAACCTGCAAGAATGGAGAGCACCATGGTTCCATGGTCTGTCTGGCAGCAGAATGGTGCATAACAATTGGGATAGGTACCTTCCCTATAATCCTCCCCCTGCTCGTATGATACAATTGTGTCAGGAACGATAATCGTATCACCATCCTGGACAATGGTATCTGGAAAGACAAAATCGGCCTTTGCAATCACATCTATCATATCAAGTGCCTCGTGTGCACCCTCCCCATACTCAAAACCTGTATCAAAAACACCTATCCTTACACCCTTCCCTGAATATCCAAGGTTGTGTAGTTTGTCAATGCTCATGAGTTTTATGTTGGTCTCCTGCTTCCCGTAACTCAACGGTTTTGGTATGTATGGGAAACAACCACCTATGGTGGCAACCCTTTTCACCTCCCTCACAAAGGGAAGTTTTTTAATTCTGTTCACCATATCCTCTGGTAAAAGTCCAGAAACACCGTTAAGCCATCTTGACACATACCTCGGTTTGAAACCCAGTTTTTTCAGGGAATCTATATATGGAGGATAAACAGGAAGGTCCCCCCTGTCAGCAGGTTTCCCCATTGCCTTCATCCTTCTCTCTACTGTGACAGACGGATAAAGACCAGCGACCCTCTCAATCTGTGCTGAGATATTCCCCTTCTGATTACCCTTGTCTGTGAAGAAGACCCAGTATCTGCCATTATAGACCGTTGACAGCATCAGAATGATTAACATCTCTCCTCCGTTTTTTTAATGGTAAATTATTATTCATCCAAGTCAAGGTCTAATCTCAAAAATCTCAACATTGTTATCCCTGAAGTTTGAAAATGCAAGGTATCTTCCATCTGGACTTACATCAAGCCCTGTTGGCTGATTTCCGCCTTCAATTATTTTAATAGTCTTTCCTGTATTCAGGTCAATCACATAGATTTTTCCGTTTTCAGGACTCCTCTCAAGGTATCCCTTTTTAGAGTTTCTACCCCTGCACGAGACAAAGAGAAACCTTTCATCAGGGAATATATCAATGGTGTTTGGATTTATATAAACCCTGAATTTTCTTTTTATTATGAAAGGTTCTATTGAAACCTCATAAATCCTTCCATGGAACATGTCGCTCACATAGCACACTCTACCATTGCCTTTCATTACAACATGCCTCATTGCTCCCTTCTCAATGTGTATTCTATCCACCTCCTTCCAGGTATCTGTCTTTATCCTGATTATGTCTCCATTACCGAATGAAGCAACAATGAGGTATCTTTCATCAGGTGTGAATGCCAGACCTCTCGGGTTCTTTGTATGTATGGTTTTTATCAACCTGGCATCAGGGTAAGAAATGATTGAAACACTGCTGGAAAGCCAGTTGCTCACTGCAAGGAACTTCCTGTTAGGTGAGAGTGCCATCACCTTCGGCCATTTCCCGTGGGAATAGTAACTTTTAATAACCTCTACTTTGCCTGAGGTATCAATATAGCACTTGAATATATGGTCTGTGTTCATCTGGGAAACGAAAAATGTATCTGTCCCGGGAAGAAAGAAAACCTCAACAAAACCTGATTCAAGGAAATCCTTTCCAGGTTTTACTGTTTTAATAACCTTCATCCTTTCCACATTGACTACCTGAAAACCTGTGCCACCAAGAAGTGTCACAATCAGAAACTTTCCTGTGCTGGAAAACGCCACCTGTTTTGGAAGAGGGCCACAGGCAACCGTCCCTTTCGGTGTTAACACAAGTGAAAGAATAAAAAAAATCATGTTGAATTTTAATTCTGTCTGTTGAGAAGTCAAGCATGCATATTTATAAAAAACCCTTGACTTGTCTATAATTTTTATTAAAATTTTTCTATGCTGAGTAAATTGTCATTTTATTCTGTCTATATCTCAAACAGGAGGAACCCATGAGGGTTTCTCTCTAATATACATAATCTTTTCTTTCCCATAAACTTCTGACAGGAGGCAATAATGTGTTATATAAATGTTGATGGTTTGAAAAAATGTTATAGAAAAGAGGTTAGGGGAGATACCCTGAAGGATACCATAAAGTCCCTTTTCAAAAGGGAATATAAAGAAATAAAAGCACTCAATGACATCTCTTTCACTGTGGAGAAAGGAGAGATGGTGGGAATCATTGGTCCGAATGGAGCAGGGAAAACCACACTCCTCAAGATATTATCAGGGGTGCTCTATCCTGATGAAGGGAATGTCACAATTGATGGGTTCGTTCCATGGGAAAGAAAGGAAACGTTCCTGAATAGAATTTCTTTTTTCATGGGACAGAGAGGGTTTCTTGGTGTCACGGTCTGGGACATTCCACCTGTTGATGGCTTCAGACTGATTAAGGAGATATATGGAATTGATGAGAAATCATACAGGGAAAGGGTTGAACGGTTCTCTGAAATTCTCAATGTAAAACACCTTCTTAAAACACCACTCAGAAAACTTTCACTTGGTGAGAGAACAAAGGTTGAACTTATTGCAAGCCTGCTTCATCTACCCGAATTTATCCTTCTTGATGAGCCAACCATTGGGATGGATGTAATCTCCCAGAAAAGAATCTGGGATTTTTTAAAGGAGTATAATAATGAGACCGGCGCAACCATACTTATAACAAGCCACTACACAAGAGACCTTGAGGAACTTGGTAAAAGAATCATGGTGCTCCATAAGGGTAAAATCCTGTTTGACGGAGAGAAGAAACAATTGCAGGAAAAGGTTAGAGGTATGAGGGAGTTCAGGGTAAGATGCAGGGATAGGAATGTGAAGTTGCCCGTGGAAGTGTATAGATGGGAAGAGGATACTGCTGTATTCAATGTGCCTGATGGCGAGGTTAAGAAGATCGCCTTCACAATTGCTGGTATTGATGGCGTTATAGACATACACATAGAAGAACCGGCCTTTGAGGATGTGATAAGAAGGGTATTCAAAGAGGCTGATAATGAAGAAGTATCTTGAGGCAATGAGGTGTGAGTTTAAATTCCACCTGAATTACAGGTTGAACCTGTTTTTCGGTGTATCGTATCACCCAATCATACTCCTTGTTTACTACTTTTTGTGGACATTTATTTACAGGGCTGGTGGAAGTATCGGGGACTATTCCCTTGGTGGAATGCTCACATACTATCTCATAACAGGGCTTCTGGGAATGTTCGTTCCTATATTTGCTTATTACACAATGACTGAGAACATCAAGAAAGGCGACCTGATTTTCTTCCTCACAAGACCACTTGACTTTCTGGGATACTACTACTTTGCAATACTCACAGGCTGTCTCATCTGGTCAATGAGTGCCATCATTGTATCACTGCCCTTTATCCTGTGGTGGAGGAACATCCTGATTTTTCCGTGTATAAATGGAATGTTGAAAGGCCTGATTTTCACAATCATAGCCTTCAACATGGCACTCACCCTTGGATTCATACTTAACCTTCTCACATTCTTTATTGGCGACCCATTTGGCATCTCTGGTTTTTATGACTTTCTCATCTCACTCCTTGGAGGATGGGTACTTCCACTTGATGTTCTACCCGGTTTTATCCAGTATCTTCCCTTTAAGTACCTCTACTACATTCCAGCAAGGGCATTCATGAACTACCCCATCTCTTTGACAAAGGAATTACTCAACGCTATGCTCTGGCTTGTGTTTTTCTTTGCCGTTATCAGGTTTATGTGGATTATGGGCATAAAGAAATACGAGGCATTTGGAGGTTGACTTTGAAAAGTGTAAAGTATGTTGTTACACTGTATATACTTCACTTCAAACAAACATCCTTCTTCAGGCTCAGTTTCCTGATGAAACTCCTGTCAAGGATGTCCCATGTTCTTTTCTACTGGGTGCTGTTTGAGATAATTTACAGAAACGTTCAATCTATTGGTTCATGGTCCAAGGCACAGGTATTCATGCTCCTCGGCACCATGGGGATTGTGCTGAATTTGTCCGGTTCACTTATGAAGAATGGCGCGGGAGGGATTTCTGGTAGGGTAAGGTATGGATATATGGATATCCTTTTCTCCAGACCCCTTCCAGGACCTGTTCTTCTCACATTTTCCACACCTGATATTGTCCAGTTATTCAGTTTAATACTCCCAATGTATCTCTTTATTCATGGGTGCAGACTCTCATCCATTCCATGTATAATCAACCTCGTCTTCTGGGGTATTGGGGTGCTTTTATCAATTATAATCTACATACTGTTCAACCTCCTGATTGGTATGGTGGCATTAAAAACAGTCCAGTTTTCAAGTGCCTTCTGGGTTCTGGAGGACCTTTACCAGATGGGAAGGTTTCCTGCTGATATATTCCCCATAATTTTTAGATATATATTCCTCACCCTGATTCCTGTCCTCACCATATCAAACCTGCCAGTGCTTGTGCTTATAAAGGGGCCTGTTTACCTACTTCCACTTATGGGGATAACTGTTTTCTTCGTATGCCCGAATGGTATCCTCTATCCCATACTCAGAAAATCCTATCAGGGTGTTGGGACCGTCAGGTAAGTTGACACAGGTTGAGAAGGGGTTAAAATCCTTCAAAAGGAGGTTTTATGGAAACAAAGGCATATACAGATTATTTCTGGTTTCATACACCTGAAAAAAGGGCACTTGTCCATATCACGGATAGGGTGAGGGAGGTTGTGAAAAGGAGTGGAATTAAGGAAGGTTTCTGCCTTGTCTCCGCCATGCACATCACGGCAGGAATAATTGTGAATGACTACGAAGAGGGGTTGTGGGAGGATATATGGGAGTTCCTTGAAAAATTAGCACCATACAGAAGGGACTACAAACACCACAGGACAGGGGAGAGCAATGGAGACGCGCACCTCAAAAGGATACTCGTCCACCATCAGGTGACCATACCTGTAACAGAGGGAGACCTTGACCTTGGGCCATGGGAGAGAATCTTTTATGCTGAATTTGATGGTCAGAGAAGGAAAAGGGTGGTTGTGAAGGTTCTGGGTATAGGATGAGCGATCATCCCCTTTTCTTTGAAAGAGAAAAGACATTCACTGCAAAAATTTATGGTATCTCAGATAACCTCTTCAGGGTATCCTTTCCATCCCCTGTAAAAACGGGTGACCCCGTTAATGACACAGTGCATGGCCTTTTCTACAGGGTAAATGGAAAAAAGGCACTCGTGTTTGTGCACGGGCTTCACACATCAAAGGAATTTTTATGGATGGAACTGGGAAGAAGGCTTGGCCCAAAGGGGATATCAACCTTTTTTATACATCTACCATATCACATGAGAAGGGGAGAACACAGGTATACATCAAGGGAAAGAATAAACTTTATGGATGGTGTGTTCTCTTACCACTTTTTCAGGCAGGCATCACTGGATGTTGTAAGGACTGTGGATTTTCTTGAATATTCAGGATTCACTGATTTTTCCATCGCAGGTGTCAGCCTTGGAGGTATTGTAACCTCAATATCTGCTGGTATGGATAAAAGGTTTAAGCATATCATACTTATAGCCACAGGTGGAGACCACGAGATTATAACATGGGAGAGTATTGCACTTGCAGGAATGAGGAGAAGTTATCACAGGGAAGGCATTACCAGAGAGGTATGCCACAGATGCAGACAGAATTTGAAAGGGTTTGTAAAAGGGGTTGAGAAGTGCAAAAATCCATACATCGTGAAGAACAGAATTATTTGTTTTTATTTTGACCCATTGAGTTTTGCGCCCCTTTTCAGAGACAGAAATGTGCTGATGATTGCAGGCAGGTTTGATAAAACAATTCCAAGAGAGGCTACACTGAAACTATGGGAGGCCCTGAACAGTCCCCCCCTTTATTACCTGAACACAGGCCATTTAGGGATTTCCTGGAAAAAGGGGGAGATTGCCTCCCTGATTTCAAGATTCCTTAACTCTTAAATACCCTGTCTCTTCTTTTCTGTCTCCCTGATCCTTGTTCCGTAGGAGACCTCACCGTTGTCAATTCTGATGTGGTAACCACAATCAGGATTGGTGCAAACCCATGCTTTGTACCTTATGGGTGCACCATCCCTGCCATAATCAGACAGGGGAACCATAACACCAACACCACACTTCAAACACTTCGGGAATCTCTCTTCCACATCACCCTCCCTTTTTTAATAGTTTTACCATCTCCTTTGCCCTCAAATGGGACAACCTCAAAGGTTCTGGAATCTTGCTCCTCTTTGCAAGTTTCAGCGTAAGTTCCCTTGCTGTGGTGAAATCTATCTTATGCCCCGGTGAGACAAAGATGGGCTTTGTATTCGCCCTTGTGCGAATCACCTCTCCCACCTTTTCTCCATTGAAATAAAGGGGCTCCCATGCACCCTTATGATTCCCGGGCATATTGTACTCACCAACAAGTCTATTCTTTGCCACCCCATAACTTGGCCTATCAAAGATTATACCAATGAATGTGGCAAGCCCTGCCCCCTTTGGGTGGGCAATACCATGCCCATCAACAACAATACACTGCACATCTGAATATACCCTCTTCAGTGCCTCAACAATAGGTGGTGCCTCCCTGAGAGCAAACAGGCCTGGTTTATAATCCCTCATTATAGGTGTTCTTACATCCACCTGTTCCACAACAACACTGTCTTCAATATCATAGATTATGCAGGATGCATAAGCCATATCACCATAGTGGACATCACAACCTGCTATTATTTTTATTTTATATGGGGGAGTGCAGATTTTTGCCCTGTTAGAGATAAAGGCATACAACCCCGCCACATCTTCTATATCCCCAAAGTCCAGCTGCATCATCACATCCATCTCTGTTTTTTACCAGAAATCAACCCCATTGTCAAGAGAAAACCCAGCCCAAACCTTGACATACCCCCCTCCGGGGACGGAGGATAAATTTATAAACAAACTGTCAAATTGTCATCCTCCGTCCCCATTTTCTCAAAGACTTGACATAAATCCATATGGGTGTATTACTCTGTTTTGCAGGGGGTGAAACATGAGAAGAAAGATAGAGGACTATAGGTTTATTGTTGGTGACAGGACTATTGCAGACATATATAGAAAGGCAAGAAGGCTCTACTCAAAGAGGATAGTCCATATAAACTCCACATATCAGGGTGGTGGAGTTGCAGAGATGCTATCTTCACTTGTTCCTTTGATGAATGATGCAGGACTCTTGACTGATTGGAGGATATTATTCGGAAATCCTGATTTTTTCAACATCACAAAGAAGTTTCACAATGCACTCCAGGGAGGGGATATAAACCTCTCTGAGATTAAAAAGAAGATATACACAGAGACCAATGAAAATTTCATTGTTTATAACCACATTGACCACGACTTTGTTATTATCCACGACCCGCAACCCCTTCCATTAATAAGTTTTTACAGAAAGAGACAGCCCTGGATATGGAGATGCCATGTGGACCTTTCCACACCTAATCAGGTTCTCTGGGATTATTTAAAGGGCTTCATTATAAAGTATGATATGGCAATTGTTTCCAATAAAAAATATTTGAAAAAAGACCTTCCTGTTGAGCAGAAGGTGGTTTATCCAGCAATAGACCCTCTTTCACCAAAAAATATGGAAATCACCCCCGCTTTGAAGAATAAGATTTTGCGAAAGTTCAAGATACCTACAGATAAGCCTATAATTACACAGATTTCAAGGTTTGATAAGTGGAAAGACCCTGAGGGTGTGATTGAGGTTTTTAAAAGGGTGAAAGAGAATATTGATGCACGGCTCATCCTGTGCGGTAGCATGGCCGCTGATGACCCTGAAGGGAACATCATATATGAGAGGGTTAAGAAGAAGGCAAATAGCCTTATAAAATCTGGTGATGTTCTGCTTATAACAAGGGAGAGTAGCATACTCATAAATGTTCTCCAGCGGATTTCATCAGTTATAATCCAGAAGTCAACAAAAGAGGGATTTGGACTTGTTATAACAGAAGCATTGTGGAAGGGAAGTCCTGTTGTTGCGTCAAACATTGGTGGCATACCGCTCCAGATAATTGACGGTGAAACAGGCTTCCTTCTTCAGCCAGATGACTTTGATGGATTTGCAGAAAAGATAATCCTTTTATTAAAGGATAGAAAACTTGCAGAACATCTCGGAAAGAAGGGAAAAGAGCATGTGAGGAAAAACTTCCTCATAACAAGGCTCCTTATTGACTATCTTGATATAATTGCATCTCTCCAGAGTTAAAATTAGGAGGTAATAATGGCCTTTTTGTTTATTCTCTTGAGTTCACCAGGGATATTCCCACGTTTTCCATCTGTTTCACCAGACGGAAAATGGATCGTGGTGAGTGTGAATGGAGACCTGTGGAAGATTCCTGTAGATGGTGGAACCGGAAGGTGTCTTACAAGGTCAAATGGTTATGATGCAGAAGCAATATGGTCACCTGATGGCAGGTGGATTGCATTCCAGTCTGACAGATATGGGAATGGGGATATATTCCTGATGGATGCTGAAGGAAAAAATCCACCCACAAGGCTCACCTATCATTCAGCATGGGATACACCCCTCTTTTTTTCAGAGGATGGGGAATGGGTTTACTTTTATTCAAGGAGGCTCAGATACAGGGGTGAGGTTTACAGGGTAAATGTTCACGGAGGAACACCTGTCCTTGCCATAGATTTTGATATTCCATATGCCTACCACATACCTGACACAAACATCATCCTCCTGATGAGGGGAGGGGAGCCATGGTGGAGGAGGAAATACAGGGGGGGATGCAGTTATGACATATTCAAGATGGCCATTCCTGATGGCAGGGCTGAAAGGCTCACAAGTTTTGAAGGAAGGGATGGATGGCCGGTCTATTCACCTGTGACAGAGAGGATTTATTTCGTGTCAAACAGGGATACAGATAGGATTAACAACCTGTATTCAATGGATCTGAATGGTAAACACATTAAAAAATTAACCAGCTTCAAAGAAGACATAAGATTCCCATCCATATCAAGGAATGGACGGGTCATTGCCTTCCTCGTGATGAACAACCTTTATACCTACGATGTTGAGAGTGAAAAGATTAAAAAGATTGAATTCTCAATCCCCATGGATTACAGGGAACAACCCGACACCTATGTAAGATGGACAAAGAATGCCACTGATTTTGCACTCTCTCCTGATGAGAAGGAACTGGCATTTGTTCTACATGGTGATATCTATGTGATGAGATTAAAGGATGGAGAACCTGACAGGGTTGTTCAGGTGACCTCCACTCCTGAACCAGAGAAGGATGTATCATGGCATCCTGAAAAGGAGATGCTTGTTTTTTCATCACTGAGAGATGGTGATTGGGATATATTCACAGCTGAACCCAAAAAGAAAAAGAAATTTTACAACGATGTAATGTTCAAAATAAATAAGGTATTTGATACGCCTGAAACAGAGAGGAAACCTAAATTTTCACCAGATGGGAAGAAAATAGCATTTTTGAAATCAACAGGATTTCTTTATGTTGTTGATGCAGATGGAAAAAATCAAAGACAATTAAGCAGGGAAAATGACTGTATATGGCTTGATTGGTCTCCTGATTCCAGATGGATTGCGTATTCAAGAACAGCGCTTGGATGGAGGGAGGATGTCTTTGTTGTCCGTGCCAACGGGTCAAAGGGTCCGATAAATATATCCAACCATCCCAATGATGATTACAAACCCATGTGGTCATCTGACGGAAGGAGGATATCCTTTGCATCAAGAGACCCTGAAGGAAATCTCTGGATAAAGTTTGTATTCCTGAGGAAGGAGGATGAAGATAAGGGTATGGAATTCTGGGAAGAGCACCAGGATTCCATAAAACCACTGAAGAAGATAGAAATAGACTTCAAGGATATAGACGAGAGAATCCATACAGTTGCAAAGTTTGAAGGAGAGTACAACTATTTCACTGCATCAAAGGACGGCAGGCTCTATGCAATTCAGGCATTTGACCTAAGTGGAAACGATGTGTGGGCGGTTGAATGGACAGGGAAGAATCTCAAACGTCTTTCTAAGGAAAGTGTTGACCCTGAAAAGATACTGATTTCAAATGACAATAAAAAGGTGTATTACCTTGATGGTGATGGCAGGCTGTATGTTGCTGATGTGGATAAAGAGACATCAAAGCCCCTTTCATTCCGTGTGGGCTTCATTCTTGACAAAAGGAGTGAAAGAAAGGCCGCATTTCTCCAGGCATGGTGGATTCTGCAGGATGGATTCTATGACCCACATTTCCATGGCATAGACTGGAAGGGTGCATATGAAAAATACCTGCCCTATCTGGATATTGTGAGGAATACTGAAGACTTCCATACAATCGTGAGGATGATGATTGGTGAACTGAATGCCTCTCACCTGGGAATATGGAAGGATGAAGGTGGCGGAGAGATAACAGGGTGCCTGGGGATTGTGCCCGATTACTCATATCCAGGAGAAGGATTAAGGGTGAAAAGAATAATAAAGGACAGCCCCTCAGATATGGAAAAGGGCATAAAACCGGGTGATGTTATTCTTGCTGTGAATGGGAAGCGTTTAACAGGCGAAACCAACTTTTACAGTTTATTAAGAATGAAACGTGGAAAGAAAATAAGAATAACGGTGAAGAGGGGAAGGAAGAAAGAGGATATTGACATTGAACCTGTCTCCCCATGGAAGATAAGAAATCTCATTTACAAAGAATGGGTCTCCTCCAACAGGAAGACAGTTGAAGAGAAAAGCAGGGGAAAACTTGCCTATATCCACATCAGGGCAATGGGTTCAGAAGATTTAAAAAGATTTAAAAAGGAACTGTACGAATTCAGGGATAGAAAAGGGCTTGTTCTTGATATAAGGTACAACGGTGGAGGTTCAATCCACGATGAACTCCTCAATATTTTGAAAAGAACCGTTTACGCATACTCCATAGAGAGGGATGGGGAAAAGGAATACAACAGCCTTTTCAGATGGAACAAGCCGATTGTGTTGCTGATAAATGGATACTGCTACAGTGATGCGGAGATTTTTCCTGCAGGATTCAAGGAACTCAAACTGGGTACAGTTGTTGGGACTCCTACATTTGGTGCGGTTATTGGAACCAACAACCTTGAACTTGTGGATGGCTCAACATTCAGATGCCCCAATGAAGGATGGTACAGGATTGAGGGTGTGAATATGGAGAATAACCCTGT